>NZ_JBOGDD010000400.1:0-4499 GCF_050701675.1 Mycobacterium sp.
CCTGACGCGATTTCGGCGCGCAGGGTTGCGGTGAGCGCCACTGAGCGCGCCGAAATCGCGGAAGGGGGAGGGGTCAGGGGAGGCCGCCGTCGGCGCGCAGGATCGACCCGGTGGTGAAGCTTGACGCGTCAGATGCCAGAAACAGTGCGGCGCCGATGATCTCGCTTGGTTGCCCGGCGCGGCCCAGCGCCAGGTGCTGGAACGGATTCCGCTCGCCGTCGAGATCCCAGGCCTTGCTGACGTCGGTGAGGAAGGGGCCGGCCATCAGGGTGTTGACGCGGACGGTCGGGCCGTAGGCCTTCGCCAGCCCTTCGGTCAGCGCGTTGAGCCCTGCCTTGGCCGCGGCGTAGGGCAGCATGTCGGGCGCAGGCCGCAGCGAGCCCGTCGAGCTGACGTTGATGATCGAGCCGCCGCCCGCTGCCACCATGCGCTCCCCGAGGAGGGTCGAAAGACGGAACGGGCCCTTGAGATTCAGGTTGACCACCGCATCGAAGAGCCTCTCGGTCACCGAACCCAGTGAGTCGTACAGCGGCGACATGCCTGCGTTGTTGATCAGCACGTCGACCTTGCCGAACCGGTCGTAGGTGGCGTCGACGAGTCCGTCGAGTTGCTCCCACCGACCGACGTGCACCTGATACGGGAAGGCGACGCGCCCCGTCGCGGCCGAGATCTCCTCGGCGGTGACGACGCACGAGTCCAGGTTGCGGCTGGCGATGACGACGTCGGCGCCCGATTGCGCTGCAGCGAAGGCCATCTCACGCCCCAGCCCGCGGCTGCCTCCGGTGACCAGCACCACGCGGTCGGTGAGGTCGAAGAGCTGGTCGGCGTAGCCCACGTCAGGTGTCCTCTTGGGCGCGGCCCGTTTCGCGGATCACCCGGTGGATGAACCCGAGCTTGGCCGTCACCGCAGTGGGAATCTCGAACGGATACAATGGGTTCTTGCCCATCGCGGTGTTCACGCGGTTGAAGAACATCGACATCCACCGCCAGTCGAACAGCAGCCGCTCGATGGGTTCGTCGGCATAGGACTCGAGCGGCACGATGTCACGCGGCGCGGCGAACCGAACCCGTTCGGCCAGCAGGACCATGCCCGCCTCGCGGCTGGTGTCGATGGTGTCGGTGATGTGCAGATAGTGGGCGAAACACTCGGCGAAGTCCTCCCACGGGTGCATCGTGGCGTATTCGGAGATGAACGACTCGCCCCACCCGGCGGGGGCGCCCGACTGGTAGTGCCGCGCGATCGCGTCGCCGTAGCTGGCGCGTTCGTCGCCGAACAGCGCACGACACTGATCCAGATAATTCTCTGCGCCGGAACCGTTTTCGACGAGCACGTTCTGGTAATAGTGGCCGACTTCGTGACGGAAGTGGCCGAGCATCGTCCGATACGGCTCGCCGAGCTTCACCCGCAGCGACTCGCGGTAGTCGTCGAGCGATTCGACCACGTCGATGGTGATGACGCCGTTCGCGTGGCCGATGATCACCTTCTTGCACGTGGTGTAGCTCGACAGCAGATCGAAGGCCAGGCCGCCGTCGTGACGCCAGAACGGCTCGACGGGCAACCCGATGTCGTTGAGTTGGTAGATCAGGCGGCGCAACGCGGCGGCCGTCGGCACCAGCTTCTCGCGGGCCAGGGTGTCGTCGGCGGCGGGCTCTTGGCGGATCAGGGAGTCCGCCAGGCAGCGTCCGCGCTGGTAATCCGTCTGTTCGGCGAGGGCCAACCAGTTGCAGCCGAGTGGGCCGTACTGAGTGCACCGCACCCAGCGCTGGTCATCGATCGTCGCCGCGCCGTCGGCAATGGCGACCATCGTCTTCGTCGGCAGGTGCAGACCCAAGGAGGTCCCGCACGTCGCGCACGCATCGGACTCGAACGGGGCGAAGTCATTGCACACCGGACAAGAGAATGCGTGCACGGGCCCTATGGTGTCACGGTGCAACTGCTATTGGTCCGACATGCGCTTCCCCTCCGCAGCGAACCCGGTCAGGGTTCGGATCCCGACTTGTCCGAGCAGGGCCTCGAACAAGCGAAGCGGTTGCCCGACGCGCTGGCCAGATTTCCGGTCAGCCGGGTGTTGAGCAGCCCCCAGCGCAGGGCCATTCAGACGGCCCAGCCGGTGGCCGATGCGTTGGGCCTGACCATCGACGTCGACGAGCGCCTCGCCGAGTACGACTACGGCCTGTCGCATTACACGCCGATCGAGGAGGCGTCGCAGGAAGATCTGCAGCGTCTCATCGAGGGCCATCTGCCGGGCGACGTGGACGAGGACGCCTTCAAGGCCAGGGTCGCGGCGGGTATCGACGACGCCGTCGCCGCCGCTGGGCATGACGAGACCGTCGCGGTGTTCAGCCACGGCGGCGTCATCAACGCGCTGGTCCACCAGGCCATGGAGACGGCGAGACTGCTGTGCGTCCAGGTCGACTACACGGGCGTCACCCGGATGCTGAAGTCGCGCGACGGAAAGCTCGGGGTCGCAGCCATCAACGGCACCGAGCACGTATGGGATCTGCTGCCGCGAAACCAGCGGTGGTAGACAAGTCCAGTGACCACAGACGCTTCCACGCTGGACGGCCTCGACCTGGGCGCGTTGGACCGCCACCTGCAGTCGATCGGAGTCCCACGCCAGGGTGACCTGCGTGGCGAACTGATCGCGGGCGGTCGGTCCAACCTGACGTTCCTGGTGTTCGACGATGCGTCCAAGTGGGTGCTGCGCCGTCCGCCGCTGCACGGACTGACACCGTCGGCGCACGACATGGCCCGCGAGTACAAGGTCGTGGCGGCGCTCGAGGACACCCCCGTGCCGGTGGCGCATGCCGTCACGATGCGCAACGACGACTCGGTGCTGGGAGCGCCGTTCCAGATGGTCGACTACGTGCCGGGCAGGGTCGTGCGCTACTCCGAGGAGCTGACGGCGCTCGGCGATCAGGACACCATCAATGCCTGCGTGGACGCCCTCATCAAGGTCCTCGCGGATCTGCACGCGCTGGATCCGGAGGCCGTCGGCCTCGGCGACTTCGGCAAGCCGACGGGGTATCTCGAACGCCAGGTCCGGCGTTGGGGCTCGCAGTGGGATCTGGTGCGGACCGAGGACGATCCCCGCGACGCCGACGTGAGGCGGTTGCACGCCGCACTGGAGAAGGCGCTGCCGCCGCAGAGCCGGACGTCGATAGTGCACGGTGACTACCGGATCGACAACACGATGCTCGACGCGAAAGACGCGACCAAGGTGCGGGCGGTGCTCGATTGGGAGATGTCGACGCTCGGCGACCCGTTGAGCGACGCCGCGCTGATGTGCGTGTACCGCCATCCGATGTTCGACATGGTGCACGCGAATGCGGCCTGGTCGTCGCCCCAGATCCCGTCGGCAGACGAACTGGCGCATCGGTATTCGGTCGCCGCGGGCCAGTCGTTGGCGTACTGGGAGTTCTACATGGCGCTGGCGTACTTCAAATTGGCGATCATCGCTGCGGGCATCCAGTTCCGCGACCGGATGGGCGGCGGCACGGAGTATGGGGACAAGGTGGGGGAGGCCGTCGCCCCACTGGTCGCCGCGGGTCTCGCCGAGCTCGCACGCTCCTGAGCTACCTCAGCGCCGCCTTGTAGTTCTTCTTCGCGGCTCGGCGCAGCTGCACGATGCGGACGATGCCTGCGAGCGTGGTGACGAGGCCACCGAGGACGGCCGCGGCCAGCAGCGCGACGCCCAGCGGCAGGCTCCACGACCAGCCAAGGAAGTGGAACGTCGCGGACTCGGTGTTCTGGGCGATGAAGATCAGCAGCACGATCAGGACGAGAAAGCCCACGATGAGGGCCGACCACAGTGCGGCGGCCCTGGTGAAGTGGACGGCGTTCTCGGGCGGCGGCGGCTTGATCGATGCGCTGTCGACCGCTGGGACTTCGCCGTGGATCGGCTCGAGTGGGCCGGGTGGACCCGATTCGACGGGCGAGAACTGTGGATCGGTACTCATGGCCTCATCTTTGCCCCTTTTGCTGGGGAATGAAACCAGCGGTACCGGGGAGTCGCCAGTTGGTCACCGTGCGCTCATCGCGAGCTAAAGGCGCGCGGCATTCCGGCAACCTGGTTAGGGTCGCTGCAGGCAGGTGACGCCGAAAGGACGCTGAAGTGAACCCCGTACGACGAACCAACCGCAGAAGCGGGCTGGCGGTTCTGGCCGCGATCCTGGCACTGGTGACTTCGATGCTTTCGGCTTGCGGCAGCTCGAACCCGTTGGGCGGAGGGGAGATCTCGGGCGATCTGAAGTCGATCGCCGTGGGCTCCGCAGACTTCACCGAGTCGAAGATCATCGCCGAGATCTACGCGCAGGCGTTGCAGGCCAACGGATTCGACGTCCGAAGGCAGTTCGGCATCGGCAGCCGCGAGACCTACATCCCTGCGGTCAAGGACCATTCGATCGACCTGATCCCCGAGTACACCGGCAACCTCCTGCAGTACTTCGACAAGAACACCAAGGCCACCGATCCGGAGGCGGTGGAGCTGGCGCTGTAC
>NZ_JBOGDD010000401.1:0-18110 GCF_050701675.1 Mycobacterium sp.
GTAGACGGTGCCGAAGATGGCCCATGGCGCGATGGGCACCATGAAGACCAGCCCGTACACCAGCAGGTCCACAGTCGACACCGACCGGTCGAGTTCTTGTGTGTAGCCGAATGATTCGAGGCTGCGCTGGCCGGTTGGGGCGTTCGTCTCGGCGTTGACCATGCGAGTGTCCTATCGATCGAGGGTCAGACCCGGGCTGGGGCCGGGTCGTAGTCGGCGAGGAACGCGGCGATGACGGCGCGGAACGCCAAGGGTTTCTCCAGGTGGCTGCAGTGGCTGGCGTCTTCGAAGACGTGGCTGTGGGCGTCGGGAATCCGCTCGACGAACGGACGCCAGGTCGCGGGGGTGGCTTCGTCGTGCTCACCGGCGACTACGAGCGTCGGCGCGAGGATGCGGTCGAGCCGGTCGATGACGGTCCAGGACTTGAGTGTGCCGAGTACGTGGAACTCGTTGGGCCCGTTCATGGTGTGGTAGACCGTCGGGTCCGCCTCCATCTGCGCTTCGCTGTCGAGGAAGTCTTGGGGCGTGGGCGTCACGCGGCAGACGTGGCGTAGGTAGAACTCCCGCGTCGCCGCGAGGTACTCCGGGTCGGTGACGGTGCCAGCAGCTTCGTGCCGGTCCAGTGCCTGCTGCGTGTCCTGCGGCAGCCCGGAGCGCAGCAGGGTGGCCGCGGCCATCCACAGCTCCATGGACGCTGGCGAGTTGCAAATCGACAGGGACGCCAGCCCCTCGGGTTGGCGCACCGCGATCTCGGCGCCGAGCATGCCTCCCCAGGACTGGCCCAACAGGTGGTAGTCGTCGATACCCAGTTCGGTTCGCACGGCGTGGAACTCGTCGACGAACAAGCCCGGTTCCCAGAATTCGCGCGGCGCGTCGGGTAGGTGGGTGCTGTGACCGCAGCCGAGCTGGTCGTAGTGAATGACCGTGCGTCCGGTCTCGTCGGCCAGTTCGGCGATGTTGCGCACGTAGTCGTGCGCCATCCCTGGTCCGCCGTGCAATACGAAGAGGGGATGGGCGCCGGGTTTCGGCACGTCCGGAGTGGTGATCCGGACCCATGTCTCGAAGTTCCGGAACGGCACGGTGTGGCTACGAATGGGCACGGCGATCAGAATGGACCGCCAATGGTCTCGCTGCAAGACCAATTGGAACGAATTAACATTCCCGTATCGACGAGAAGGGGAGCGCACCGATGGCCGACGACGTCGCCGAGCGCCCATCGGGCCTGCTCGCACGCCAATTGGCGATGCCGTCCCGCGTCGACGAGATCACCGACAGGCTGGTCACGGCGATCGCGATCGGGGAGTACCTGCCCGGCGCCCGGCTACCCGTCGAGCGTGACCTCGCCGCAGCCCTTGGCGTCGGACGCATGACGGTCCGTGCCGCACTGGCACGCCTGGTCGAGCGTGGCCTGCTCGAGACCCGCCGTGGGCGCGGCGGTGGGTCCTACGTCGTGGACCAGTGGCCCGAGTCCTCCACCGAGGCGGTCCGCCGCACGCTGTCGATGCGGCTGGCCGAACTGCGGGACCGGTGTGATGCGATCGCCCGATTGCACGGTGCGGTGTGCCGGGCCGCAGCGGATGCCAGGACGACGGACGACGTGGTCACCCTTCATGCCGCGCTGGACCAGTACCGGACCGCGAGCAGCGGATTGGCAGCCCAGCAGGCCGACAGCAGACTGCATCTGGCGATCATGGACGCCGCCCACAATGCAGTGCTCAAGCAGGTGCTCGTCGACCTGGAGGCATCCATCAGCATCGGTGCGCCCGCGCACCTGTGGGGCGAGCCAATCACCATGCGGGAGATGGAGTTGCGGTCACTTGGCGAACACGAGGAATTGATCGACGCGATCGCAGACGGCCGTGCCGACGATGCCGACGCTGCGGCCCGTGCGCACGTCGGGATCGACTTCGAGAACATCTCGATTGCGATGCGTCGAGCGGGCATGCTGACCGACTGAGCGCAGGTGCTCATGAACGCCAGGGTCGAGCGGGTAATCTCAACCGCGTGAGCACCACTGGTTTCGACTCAAATGCACGCTTGGGCACCGTGCTGACTGCCATGGTGACGCCGTTCGGCCCGGACGGCTCGTTGGACCTGGTCACGGCCAAGGAACTCGCGAAGCGCCTGGTGGACGCCGGATGCGACGGCCTGGTGGTCTCCGGGACCACCGGCGAGTCTCCGACGACCTCCGACGACGAGAAGATCGCGCTACTCGGCGCGGTCCTCGAAGCGGTCGGCGACCGCGCCCGGATCATCGCCGGAGCCGGCACCTACGACACGGCGCACAGCGTGCGCCTGGCAAAGGCGTGCGAGGCCGAGGGCGCGCACGGGTTGCTGGTCGTCACGCCCTACTACTCGCGTCCGTCGCAGGCCGGGCTGATCGCCCACTTCACCGCCGTTGCCGACGCGACCGCGCTACCCAACGTCCTGTACGACATCCCCCCACGCTCCGCGGTGCCGATCGAGTGGGACACCGTCCGCGCCATCGCACCGCACCCGAACATCGTCGCCATCAAGGACGCCAAGGGCGATCTGCACGGAGGCGCGATGATCATGGCCGAGACCGGGCTGGCGTACTACTCGGGCGACGACGCGCTGAACCTGCCGTGGTTGGCCATGGGCGCCACCGGTTTCGTCAGCGTGTGGGGCCACTTCGCCGCCAGTCAATTGCGAGAGATGTTGTCGTCCTTCAGTTCCGGAGACATCGCGACTGCCCGCAAGATTCACGTTGCACTCGGCTCACTCAACGAAGCACAGAATCGACTCGGGGGCGTCACGATGGTCAAGGCAGGACTTCGGTTGTTGGGCTTGGAGGCCGGCGAGCCCCGGTTGCCACAGATTCCCGCGACGGCCGACCAGGTCGAAACACTGACAGCAGACATGCGGGCCGCCGGCGTGCTCCGATGAGGGGCGCTGCCGCGCCTGCTCCGGCTACGGGCGACCCCACCGGGACGGCTCCATCGGAGAGCCCCGCCCTGCTACCGCCGGGGCCACTGGAAACGGGCGGACTCCGGGTGACCGCGCTGGGCGGGATCAGCGAGATCGGCCGCAACATGACCGTTCTCGAGCATCTCGGTCGACTGCTGATCATCGACTGCGGAGTGTTGTTCCCAGGACACGACGAGCCGGGGGTCGACCTGATCCTGCCCGATCTGCGTCACATCGAGGGTCGCCTCGACGATATCGAGGCGCTGGTGCTGACCCACGCCCACGAGGACCACATCGGCGCCATCCCGCACCTGTTGAAGCTGCGATCCGACATCCCCGTGGTGGGATCCAAGTTCACCCTGGCCCTCGTGGCGGCGAAGTGTCGTGAGCACCGCATCAAGCCGGTGTTCATCGAGGTCGCCGAGAAGCAGAGCAGTCAGCACGGGGTCTTCGAGTGCGAGTACTTCGCGGTCAACCACTCGATCCCCGACGCCCTGGCCATCGCCGTCTACACCGGCGCGGGCACGCTGCTGCACACCGGTGACATCAAGCTCGATCAACTTCCGCTGGACGGTCGGCCCACCGACCTGCCGGGTATGTCCCGGCTCGGCGACGCCGGTGTCGACCTGTTCCTCTGCGACTCGACCAACGCCGAGATACCCGGCGTCGGACCGTCGGAGAGCGAGATCGGGCCGAACATGCACCGGCTCATCCGCGGCGCCGAAGGTCGTGTGATCGTCGCCTGTTTTGCCTCCAACGTCGCTCGCGTGCAACAGATCATCGACGCATCGGTAGCTCTCGGCCGCAAGGTGTCGTTCGTCGGTCGCTCGATGGTGCGCAACATGGGGATCGCCAAGGAACTCGGCTTCCTCACCGTCGACGACGACGACGTGGTCGACATCGCCGCCGCCGAGATGCTTCCAGCGGAACGCATCACGCTGGTCACCACCGGCACCCAGGGCGAAACCATGGCTGCCCTGTCGCGGATGTCGCGGGGCGAGCACCGCAGCATCACGCTGACGCGGGGCGATCTGATCATCATGTCGTCGTCGCAGATCCCCGGCAACGAGGAGGCGATCTTCGGCGTCCTGGACTCACTGGCCAAGATCGGTGTTCGCGTCGTCACCAACGGCCAGGTGCGCATCCATGTTTCGGGTCACGCCTACGCCGGCGAGCTGCTGTTCCTCTACAACGGGGTGCGGCCGCGCAACGTGATGCCGGTGCACGGAACGTGGCGACATCTGCGGGCCAACGCCGCGCTCGCGGAGAAGTCGGGCGTGCCCGCGGAGAACATCGTCGTGGCCGAGAACGGCGTCAGCGTCGACCTGGTCGCGGGCAAGGCGTCGATCTCGGGTGCGGTACCGGTGGGCAAGATGTTCGTCGACGGTCTGGTCACGGGCGACGTCGGTGAGGCCACGTTGGGCGAACGCCTGGTGCTGTCCTCGGGCTTCATTGCGGTCACTGTCGTCATCCGTCGGGGCAGCGGAAAGATCGCTGCTCCGCCGCACCTACACTCGCGCGGCTTCTCGGAAGATCCCAAGGCGCTCGAACCCGTTGCGCCGCTGATCGACGCAGCGTTGCAAGCGCTCGTTGCGGAGAAGGTCAGTGATCCCGCGCGCATCGCACAGGCGGTGCGCCGCACGATCGGCAAGTGGGTGGGGGAGAAGTACCGCCGCCAGCCCATGATCGTGCCGACGGTTCTCGAGATCGACTAGATCTTCTCGGCGTAGGCCGACCACTCGATCTGTGACGCGGTGAGGTCGCGCCCCGTCGGCCGGACGTAACGGTCGACGAATTCGTCGGGACCAGCCTGTTCGATCAGCCGCCAGCCGTAGTCGGCCAGGAAGTTCCCGATGCCCTCGGGCGGCAGGCCGAACTTCCACAGTTGGCTCTTGACGCGGACCCTTCGGTAGAAGCCGGCGGCCCCGTACATGTTGGTGCCGTCGATGAAATCCGCACGCACGTAGGTGAAGTCGATCCGGCTGCCGCTGGCAGCGTGGGACAGCTGCGCGAACGTGGCCCGCACCGCGGTCTCGGTCAGGTACTGGGTGACGCCCTCCCACACGAAGAAGGTGCGACCGGAGGGGTCGTAGCCGTTCGACGCGAGGACCGCCATCAGGTCGTCACGCTCGAAGTCGACCGGCACCACCCGCACTGAGGCGGGTGGTGTGCCGAAGACCCTTGACAGGATTGCGTTCTTGCGATCGACGTTGATGGGCTGGTCGACCTCGAAAATCGGTATGTCGCTGTGACGGGCGAGACGGTAGGCGCGGGTGTCGAGACCCGCGCCAAGCACCACCACGGCGTCGACGTCGCTCAGCGCGTCCCGTAGGTTGTCGTCGATGTAGCGCTTGCGGCACGCGAGATTCGTCCACAGGCCGGGTCCGGACCGCTCGGAGGCGGCGATCACCGCCCGCCGAAGTGGCGCCCAGCCGGTGGCGCGAACGACTGCACGCAATGGCCTTGGGAGGAACGCCGCTGCGAGATCGTCATCGACCAGCCTGCGGGTAAGCGGCTCTTGCTGTTCCACCGCGGAGATCACCATCGGCCCGAAAGCCGTTCCTGCCGCAAGGTTTCGCGCCACGGGTCAGCGCTTGTTCACGTAGCCGTCGTCGACGGGCAATGCGACTCCGGAGATGTGCTTACCCGTGTCGGACACCAGCCAGGCGACCGTATCCGCGATGACCTCCGGCTCGACCGTTTCCATGTTCGCGGCGCCGGCCATGTCCAACGATCCCTCGTCGCCGCTTGTCATCTCGTTGAGCCACTGCCGCGTGAACTCATTGTCGATCATCGGTGTCCGCACCCCGGCGGGATGGATCGAGTTGACCCGGATGTTCTGCGGGGACAGGAGATTCGCATAGGAGCGCATCAGCCCGACGACGCCGTGCTTAGCCGCGGCGTAGCCGATGGAGCCGGCGAACGGAGAGGCCAGTCCGACCAACCCCATCACCGAGCTGATCAGAACGATCGCCCCGCCGTTGCCCGCCTTGATCATCGGGCGCATCGCGACATCCACGGTGTGATGGACACCGGTGAGGTTGACGTCGATGACGTCGTGCCAGGCGTTCTCACCGGCCATCGGGGCAATGCCTGCGTTGGCGATCACGATGTCGAGTCGACCGCCGAGCTCCTCGACACCTGCCTTCAACGCCGTCTTGAGTGAAGCGCGGTCGCGGACGTCGGCTTGGCTGGCGACGATGCGGCCGCCGATGTCCTCGACGAGTTTCACCGTGGCAGCCAGATCGTCGGGCGTGGCCATGGGGTAGGGAACGGAGGCGATCTGGTCGCACAGGTCGACGGCGATGATGTCGGCGCCCTCAGACGCCAGCTTCACCGCGTGCGCGCGGCCTTGTCCGCGGGCCGCGCCCGTGATGAACGCGACTTTGCCGTCCAGAGATCCCATCTCAGGGACGCAGCTGACCCTTGGCGGGATCGCCTGCGACGACGGGCTGCAGCACCTTGATGTCGGGCGCACCGTCGAGGTGCTCGCCGATGGTCCCGAAGAGGGTGGCGATCGCGGGAGCGCCGCTGTGGGTCTTCAGCGCCTCGTCATCGGCCCACTGCTCGACGAAGACGAAGGTGCCGTTCGCCTCGTGCAACGAGTACAGCTCGCAACCGGGCTCCTGGTGAACGGCCTCGATCGCCGTCTTGGCGGCATCTCGGACGGCGTCGACGGACTCGGGCTTGGCGGTCAGGGTGGCGACGACGACTGGCATGGCGAATGCTCCTCGATGAGTGGGTGCGGCGCCGATCACATTACCGAGTGCTCGAAGGCATCAGCGGGCTACCTCCTTGACCCCGCCGAGGTGGGCCTCACCCTGGCTGATCTCGACGATGTAGGCGTCGCCGGCCGCACCGATACGCAATTGTGACCAGTGTGGCTAATGGTGAATCTGTGACTGGTGCGACTAGTCTGGCCTTCATGGCTAGTAAGACCGCCGCCCGTTCGGGAGCTCGTTCGAGCAGCTCAAAGCCCCGAGCGCGCTCACCGCGCCCCGCCGCGCCCCGCCGCAAGCCCGCACCGCGTCGCACATCCTCACCCGTCGCGACCGCGGGCTCGGCGATCGGCAAGGGCGCCCGCGCCAGCTGGCTGATGCTGGCCAGGGGCGCCGGGTCCACCGCCCGATCGGTCGGGCGCGCCCGTGACCTCGAGCCAGGGCACCGCCGCGACGGCATCGCCCTCGGAATGTTGGCCGTGGCCGTGGTGCTCGCCGCCAGCTCGTGGTTCGACGCGGCGCGACCCGTCGGAGGCTGGATCGACGCAAGCGTGCGCGTCGTCATCGGGTCGGCAGTGGTGCTGCTTCCCATCCTTCTCGTCGCCTTGGCCGTCGTGTTGATGCGCACCGAGCCGCATCCCGAGTCCCGTCCTCGGCTCGTTCTGGGCACCGCCATGATCAGCCTGCCCGTGCTCGGTCTGTGGCATCTCTGGTCGGGCGCCCCGCTTGAGCCCGCCGACCGTCAGCGGGTCGCGGGATTCGTCGGTTTCGCGATCGGCGGGCCACTTTCCGATGGGCTCACCCCGTGGATCGCCACCCCCCTGCTGATCATCGGAGTGCTGTTCGGGCTACTGCTGGTGACCGGGACCACCATCCGCGAGGTTCCCTCGGCGATGCGGTCGATGGTCCTGAGCGCGTACCGCGGTGACGCGTACGGCGAGTACGACGACGAGGACTACGACGACTACGAGGAGTCCGTCGAGCAAGCCGACGATCTCTCCGACGCCTATTACGACGACCCGGCGAGTTACCGGGGCGACGAGGCGCAGTGGCCAGGCGCGTCGCAGCCGACGGGAACCCCGATGGAGAACTACCCGCTGGAGCCGGTCGCCGACGAGACACCGACCGTGCCCGAGCCGAAGATTCCCGCGCGGCGCAAGAAGGAACCGAAGGCCGCGCCGAACAAGACCGACACCCTGGTGCTCGACCGGGTCGTCGAGGGGCCCTACACACTGCCGTCGCTGGAGCTGCTGGTCGCCGGCGAACCGCCGAAGCTTCGCAGCGCAGCCAACGACAAGATGATCGAAGTCATCCAGTCGGTGCTGCACCAGTTCAAGGTCGACGCGACCGTCGTGGGATGCACCCGCGGCCCGACCGTCACCCGCTACGAGGTCGAACTCGGACCTGGCGTCAAGGTCGAGAAGATCACCGCGTTGCAGAAGAACATCGCCTACGCGGTGGCCACCGAGAGCGTCCGGATGCTGGCGCCCATCCCTGGTAAGTCGGCCGTCGGCATCGAGGTGCCCAACACCGACCGCGAGATGGTGCGGCTGTCCGACGTCCTGACCGCGCCGACCACCCGCCGCGACCACCACCCACTGGTGATCGGACTCGGCAAGGACATCGAGGGGGACTTCATCTCGGCGAACCTGGCCAAGATGCCCCACCTGCTGGTCGCCGGCTCGACGGGATCCGGCAAGTCCAGCTTCGTCAACTCCATGCTGGTGTCACTGCTGTCGAGGGCCACCCCCGAGGAGGTCAGGATGATCCTGATCGACCCGAAGATGGTGGAACTCACGCCGTACGAAGGCATTCCGCACCTCATCACGCCCATCGTCACGCAGCCCAAGAAGGCGGCCGCCGCGCTGGCCTGGCTGGTCGAGGAGATGGAGCAGCGCTACCAGGACATGCAGGCCAACAAGGTTCGTCACATCGACGACTTCAACAAGAACGTGAAGTCGGGTGTCATCACCGCACCGCTGGGCAGCGAACGCGTCTACAAGCCGTATCCGTACATCATCGCAATCGTCGACGAGCTGGCCGACCTGATGATGACCGCCCCGCGAGACGTCGAGGACGCCATCGTGCGCATCACCCAGAAGGCCCGCGCCGCAGGAATCCACCTGATCCTGGCGACGCAGCGACCGTCGGTCGACGTCGTCACCGGACTCATCAAGACCAACGTGCCGTCCCGCTTGGCGTTCGCGACGTCGTCTCTGACCGACAGCCGGGTCATCCTGGACCAGGCGGGCGCCGAGAAGCTGATCGGCATGGGCGACGGGCTGTTCCTGCCGATGGGCGCCAACAAGCCGGTCCGGTTCCAGGGCGCCTACATCAGCGACGAGGAGATCTACGCCGTCGTCGCCGCGTGCAAGGACCAGGCCGAACCCGACTACACCGAGGGTGTCACCGCCGCCAAGGCGACCAGCGAGCGCACCGACGTGGACCCCGACATTGGTGACGACATGGACGTCTTCCTTCAGGCGGTCGAACTGGTGGTGTCCTCGCAGTTCGGGTCCACCTCGATGTTGCAGCGCAAGCTACGGGTGGGCTTCGCGAAGGCCGGCCGGCTGATGGACTTGATGGAGACGCGCAGCATCGTCGGGCCCAGCGAGGGGTCCAAGGCGCGTGAGGTGCTGGTCAAGCCCGACGAGCTGGCGGGGACGCTGATGCTGATCCGCGGCGGCTCTGACGCCAACGGGGGCGACGCCGAGGACTGACGACTGACGCGCCGTTCGTTGAGGTAGCGCTGGCGGCGCAAAAGTGCGAGTAGCCATCGCCGTGAGTGCTATCTCAACGGCCACGCTCGCCGTCGCACCGACGCCTACAGCGTCAGGAGCATCCGGGTGTTGCCAAGGATGTTGGGCTTGACGTAGGACAGATCGAGGAATTCGGCGACGCCGATGTCGTATGAACGGCACATCTCGTCGTAGACCTCGGCGGTGACCGGGGTGCCCTCGATCTCCTTGAAGCCGTGTCGGTTGAAGAACTCGGTCTCGAAGGTCAACACGAAGATCCGTTGCAGGTGCAACTCCCTGGCCACGTCCAGCAGGCGTGCCACGACGGCGTGTCCGACACCGCGGCCGTGAAGCCTCGGGTGGGCGGCGACCGTGCGCACTTCGCCGAGATCCGCCCACAGGACGTGCAGCGCACCGCAGCCCACCACCTCGCCGTCGAGCTCGGCCACCCAGAACTCCTGTACGGCCTCGTAGAGGGTGACGAGGTTCTTTTCGAGCAGGATCTTGCCCGCATAGACGTCGACCAGCGACTTGATGGCAGGCACGTCAGAGGTACGGGCGCGACGGACCACCACGACGTCCGATTCAGGCGCTCCATTCACAGCTGAGAGGGTATCGGTTCGGTGAACGGATACTCTGATGCCGTGCCGGGTCAGTCAGACGTCGATCCGTTGACCCCGCGCGTGAGCGTGGTCAACGTCGCAAACGTGCTCACCGGGCTGCGCATCGTCCTGGTCCCGGTGTTCCTGGTTGCGCTGTTCGTCGGCGACGGTCACGAAACTCATTGGCGACTCGTCGCTTTCATCATCTTCGCGGTGGCAGTGATCACCGACCGCTTCGACGGCGCCATCGCGCGCAGCTATGGCATGGTGACGGAGTTCGGCAAGCTCGCCGATCCCATCGCCGACAAGGCCCTGATCGGGGCGGCCCTGATCGGCCTGTCCCTGCTCGGTGATCTGCCGTGGTGGGTGACCGTGGTGATCCTGGTTCGCGAGATCGGTGTGACGGTTCTGCGGTTGGTCGTCATCCGAGGTGGTGTGATCCCCGCGAGTCGCGGCGGCAAGCTGAAGACGCTGGTCCAGTCCGTGGCGATCGGTCTGTTCGTCCTCCCACTGCACGGTGCGTGGCTGACGGGCGCCTGGGTGTTCATGTGGGCCGCGATCGTCCTGACCGTGCTCACCGGCGTGGACTACGTGGTTTCCGCGGTGCGCAAATCCCGCGGGTGACGCGGTAGATCCGCGTGGCGGGAACCATTCCGACGGGTACGGGCGTTCTGGTTGTTAGTGAACTTGAATGGACCCCCAGATAGATTTGTGACCACGTCTTTCGTTGTGAGGAGACCGCGATGACGACATTGCTTCGCGAAGTGATCGGCGACGTCCTGCGTCAGGCCCGGCTAACGCAGGGACGCACGCTGCGCGAGGTGTCCGACGACGCCCGTGTCAGCCTCGGCTATCTCTCCGAGGTGGAGCGCGGGCGCAAGGAAGCCTCCAGCGAGCTTCTTGGTGCCATTTGCGGTGCCCTGGAGGTGCCGTTGTCGCGCGTGCTGTCCGACGCCGGGGAGACCATGGAGCGGCATGAACAGGCCGCGCCGAGGTCCGTCGCCACCGCCAGCGCCTCGAACATCGACTTCTCCACCAGGGTCGTCATCCCGCAGGCCGTCTCGATGGCGGTGGCCTGAGGGCACTCACCACTCGGAAACGCGCGCAGGGGTGTGGTGATCTGTGCGCAACCGATAAGTTGGCGGGTAGCGAAAGCACATTTGCTCGCCGAGCCCAGCTCGGGGGCAGACACACTGGCCCTATTCGAAGACGAAGGCGGGAACGAACCGATGGCCAATCCGTTCACCAAGGCGTGGAAGTACCTCCTGGCGCTGTTCAGCTCCAAGGTCGATGAGTACGCCGATCCCAAGGTGCAGATCCAGCAGGCCATCGAGGAGGCGCAGCGCCAGCACCAGGGGCTGACCCAGCAGGCCGCGTCGGTGATCGGCAACCAGCGCCAACTGGAGATGCGGCTCAACCGCCAGCTCGCCGACATCGAGAAGCTTCAGGTGAACGTCCGCCAGGCGCTGGCGCTGGCCGACCAGGCGACTGCGGCCGGCGACGCGGCGAAGGCCACGGAGTACACCAACGCCGCCGAGGCGTTCGCGGCCCAACTCGTCACCGCCGAGCAGAGCGTGGAGGACCTCAAGACCTTGCACGACCAGGCGTTGCAGGCCGCCGGGCAGGCCAAGAAGGCCGTCGAGCAGAACGCGATGGTGCTGCAGCAGAAGATCGCCGAGCGCAGCAAGCTGCTCAGCCAGCTCGAGCAGGCCAAGATGCAGGAACAGGTCAGCGCCTCGCTGCGGTCCATGAGTGAGATCGCCGCTCCCGGCAGCACGCCCAGCCTCGACGAGGTCCGCGACAAGATCGAGCGACGCTACGCCAATGCCATGGGCTCGGCGGAGCTCGCACAGAATTCGGTCCAGGGCCGGATGATGGAGATTCAGCAGGCCAGTGTGCAAATGGCCGGTCACTCGCGGCTCGAGCAGATCCGCGCCTCCATGCGAGGTGAGGCCCTTCCATCGGGCGATGCCACGTCGGCGCCCGCGGCCCCTGCCTCCAACCCGCCGGCCGCTGCGCCGGAAAACCCACTCTCGCAGTAGTTTTCAAGTTAGGTAGCGCGACCATGGCGGTTGATTCTCGGGCGGGGCGGCAAGAGGCCTTGCGCACCCTCTTGCAGCGTGGCGTGGACACTGCCGCCGAACTCTCCGACGTGCTGGCCCAGAAGCTCGGCGCCGCAGCGGATCCACGCGCGAAGCTGTTGCGCAAGCGCAAGTGGGCACTGCGGGCAGGGATGTTCTTCACGTTCTCGACCGGTCTCTGGATTGCGGTGACGGGGATCCTCGCCTCGTGGGACGTCGTGCCCGCCTGGGCGCTGCCGATACCCGGCGCCATCGCCGTCGGCGCGGCGTTCCTCGCGACCCTGTCCTTCCTGCGGTACCGCTGGCTCAAGCGCGAGCCCCTTCCGGCGGAGCGCCGGGTGCGACGACGGCTACCGCCCTGGGGATCGGCGGCGCGGCAGCCGATCGCGGCCTTGACGTCCGCCGAGCGCGGCCTGTTCGCGCTCATCGGGGTGATGGAGCGGGGCCGGATGTTGCCGCAGGAAGAACTGCGCGACGTCGTCGCCGCGGCCAATCAGACCGTCGCCACCATGACGGCGACGGCCAACGAGGTCGTATCGATGGAGCGGGCCGCGACTGCCGCCCCGAAGTCGCGGGCGCACCTGACCCCGACCATCCGGGCGTTCGTCGCTCAACTCGACAGCGGCGTCAGGCAATTCGACGAAATGGTGGAGGCCGCAGCGAAGCTGGTTTCAGCCGCGAACTCCGGGTCGTTGTCGAGCTCGCCGATGTCGGCTCAGCGCTACCGCTACGAACTCGGCAGCGCCACCGACCGACTGGCCGGCTGGGCGCAGGCCTTCGACGAGCTCGGCCACCTGCGCGGCGCCTGACCGATCACACGGCGCTGCTGCTCGGCGGACCCGATCTTGGCCCGTACTTCTCGGCGTAGGCGTCGTGGATGTGGGCGTCGCGCTGACGGGCGCGGTAGTCGACGAGGCCGGGATCCAGCCCGTGCTTGCGCAGCATGTGACGCCGCCATACCTTGTTCAGCGCGTGCGAGAAGAACACGAACGGGATCAGGATCGGCAGTGTCGTGGAAAGGTGCAGGTACAACGACATCGGGATTATCCAGAACGGCGTGAGGATCAGCACCGCCGGAATGAACACCCGCACCATCATGCGCAGTGTGGCCCGGGGGCCAGCGAGGTCGTCGGCCACCCATTGCAGCATCGATGACGGCAGGCGCTTTCCGTAGCAGTACCCGATGTACTGCAGGACGGTCGGCTTGGTGCGGCCGGAATCGTTCGTCATAGTGTCGGGCGCAGCGAGGGGACCACGACTCCCACCAACCCACGCAGCGTGGCCTTGACAATGTCGAAGAAGTCGAAGTAGTCGCGCCACAACGTGATTCGCCCGTCGTGCACCTCGAACACGCCGCATACCCAGAACTGCAGCCGCAAGGCCTTGAACACCAGGACGTCGGTTCGCTCAGTCAGGACCGACGTGCCCTCGGCCGCGATGCGATGGAACTTGACCTCGAAGCCGGCCCGGCCCTCACCGCTACGCAGCAGCTTGACGATCCGTTGGCGGCCGGCAATGGTCGGGAATCCCACGTTCTGCCATTTCGCGTCGTCGGCAAGCAGGGCGTCCGCGGTGTCGAAGTCCTCGTTCTGCACCGCGAACAGAAATCGCTGGACAGTCGCCTTGTTGTCGACTGTGGGCACAGCGGAGGTCTGGTCGGTCATGGCCCCACAGTAGTTGTTGGACGCTGTGGCAGGGTAGGGCGATGCGCGTCGCGGTGGTGGCCGGGCCCGATCCCGGACACGCCTTTCCTGCGATCGCGCTGTGTTTGAAGTTCCTCGCCGCGGGCGACGAACCGACACTGCTCACCGGTGCGGAGTGGCTGGACACTGCCAGGGGCGCCGGAATCGATTCCCTGCTGCTCGACGGTCTCGATCCCATCGACGGCGACGACGATGCCGACTCGGGAGCCAAGCTCCACCGGCGAGCGGCACGGATGGCCGTGCTGAATGCGCCGCGACTCGGGGGGTTGGTCCTGGACCTGGTGGTGTCCGACGTGATCACCTCGTGCGGAGGCATGGCCGCCGAGATGCTCGGCGTGCCGTGGGTCGAATTGAACCCACATCCGCTGTACCGGCCGTCGAAGGGGCTTCCGCCGCTCGGTAGCGGACTGGCGCCTGGGGTCGGAATCCGGGGCAGGCTGCGTGACGCGGTGATGCGGGCGCTGACCGCGCGCTCGGTGAGGGCGGGTGACCGGCAGCGCGCGACCGCCCGCGTCGAGATCGGTTTGCCCCCATCCGATCCAGGGCCGCTTCGGCGCCTGATAGCCACTCTGCCCGCCCTGGAGGTGCCACGCCCGGACTGGCCCGCCGAGGCCGTCGTCGTGGGGCCGCTGCACTTCGAGCCGACGTCGGTGCTGCTCGAGGTTCCGGACGGTGCTGGCCCGGTGGTGGTGGTCGCACCGTCGACGGCGACCACGGGTACCCGTGGTCTCGCCGAGGTGGCGCTCGAGTCGCTGGTGCCGGGGGAGACGCTGCCCGACGGAGCGCGGGTGGTGGTGTCCCGGCTCGGGGGCGGGCGAAGCGACGGGGGAGGTGCCGGTGGGTCGGATGCGACGGTGCCGCCGTGGGCGGTGGTCGGACTCGGTCGTCAGGACGAATTGCTCGCGTCCGCGGATCTGGTGGTCTGCGGCGGTGGCCACGGCATGGTGGCCAAGACGCTGCTGGCGGGCGTGCCGATGGTGGTGGTTCCCGGTGGGGGAGACCAGTGGGAAATCGCCAATCGCGTTGTGCGCCAAGGTAGTGCTCGACTGATCCGGCCGCTGACGGCTGAGGCGTTGACCGCAGCGGTGGGGGAGGTGCTGTCGTCCCCGGGTTACCGGGAGAGCGCCCGGCTGGCCGGTGACGCCGCAGGGGACGTCGCCGATCCGGTACGGGTGTGCCATGACGCGCTTGCGCAGGCTCGGTAAGTTGGTGGGCGTGCGGCTGACGGAATTCCACGAACTCGTCGACGGGCAGTTCGGCCGGGTGCGGGGTGCCTCGCTGCTCGTCGATCACGTGCTCAGCGATGTCGGCGGGCGCACTGCCGCCCAGGCCATCGAAGCGGGGATCGATCCGCGCGACGTGTGGCGGGCGTTGTGCTCGGACTTCGACGTGCCGCGCGATCAGTGGTGAGGTACTTGGCTCAGTCTCGTGTTCGGACGGCGTTGACGATGTCCAAGCTCATCTGAGTCGCGGTCGCCAGCGCATCCCTCTCACCGTCGTGCAAGGCTCCGCACAACCAGTCCCAATGGGCCGTGACTGTTTGCCCGCGTGACGGTTCCGGCGCAAGGGAGTAGCCGTCCTTGCGCCACCGCACCCGCTCCTCGACCGGATCGCCCAGTCCAAGCCTGCCGTCTGTGAACGTCAACGGTTGCGAGTCGATCACCGCATGATCGCCGTGTACCGATTCGACGGTGCCCCAGCGGACTCGGCAGTCCTGCATGACCTGGACCGGCTTGCCCGCGCCGCGATCCAGGAAGCGGATCCACGGGTAGATGGCCATCACGTGGAAGCTGTGATGGGCCAACACCTCCCCGGTCCTCAGCGCATCCAGCATGCCGGTGGCCTGCCCCGCGAACGACGCCCGCAGCCGGCTGAGCAGGGCATCCGGGTCCACGGCCTGCAACAGTGGACCACCGACCCAGTAGTTGCGGACCACCGACGCGTCCAGTGGATCGACGCCTGCCGCATCGGCGATCGCATCCAGGTACGGCCACGCGCCGTCGAACGCCCTGGCGTGAGCGGTGAGTTCGGCCGCACCGCCGCCACGCAGCAGCGTGTCGGTGTCCGCGGGACCGCAGTACCCGAGTTCGTTGGGAGGAAAGGCGTATCGAGCAAACTCCGCATAACCCACGGGCAGGCGCGGTGCGGTGGTCGAGGCCATGTCAGCAGATCCGTGGCAGTTGTTCACCGATCGGCAGGTCCACCACGCGGGTGCCGCCCAGGGTCGTGCGCGCGACGACCATGCCCGGATGGTCGGCGACGCAACGGCCGATCACCGCTGCGCGGATGCCCAACGGGTGGTCACGCATCGCGGCCACCACTCGATCGGCGTCGTCGGGCGCGACGAACGCCAGCAACTTGCCTTCGTTGGCCACCTGCAGCGGGTCGAGGCCGAGGAGACCGCACGCATCGCGAACCTCTGCGGGGATCGGGAAGGTGCGCTCGTCGAGAGCAATACCCACCCCTGCCGTCTTCGCGATTTCGTTCAGGGTTGCGGCCACGCCGCCGCGGGTGGGATCGCGCAGCACGTGCAGGTCAGCGCCGGTGTCCAGCATTGCCGCCACCAGCCCGTGCAGCGGCGCGGTGTCGCTCGCCACGGCGGTGGCGAACTCCAGGCCTTCCCGGCAGCTCATGACCGCCACCCCGTGCACGCCGATGTCTCCGCTGACGATCACCACGTCACCCTCTGTTGCGCGCTGCGGACGGATGTCCGCACGGTCGTCGACAATGCCGATCCCGGCGGTGTTGATGAAGACGGCGTCGCCGTGGCCGGCGTCCACCACCTTGGTGTCTCCCGTGACCAGCTTGACTCCGGCCGCCAGTGCCGCGGTGCCCAGCGCCCGTGCCACGTGCGCGATCTCGTCGAGCGCGGTGCCCTCCTCGAGGATGAACGCCGTCGACAGCACCAACGGGCGCGCACCCGCCATGGCCAGGTCGTTCACGGTGCCGTTGACGGCGAGATCGCCGATCGAGCCGCCGGGGAACACCATCGGCTTGACCACGAAGGAGTCGGTCGAGAATGCCAATCGGACACCGTTGACCTCGATGACCGCTGCGTCGCCCATGCCCGCCTCGGCGGCGGATCCGAACGCCGGCAGGAACAGATGCTCGATGAGCTCACCGGACATCGCCCCGCCGCCACCGTGCCCCATCACGATGTTCGGTGAGTCTCGCAACGGCATCGGGCACACCCACGCTTCCACGTCGATGGTCGCCTGCGGCTCCGTGTCGACGGGGGCCCCGGTGTCCCGGGACGTCTCAGGCATGCGTCACCTCGAGCCGTCGGTACAGGTAATAGGCCGCACACGCGCCCTCGGAGGACACCATCGTCGCGCCAAGGGGATTTCGGGGTGTGCACTCCTTGCCGAAGGCCGCACACTCGTGTGGCTTGATCATGCCCTGCAACACCTCGCCGGAACGGCAGATCTCCGACTCGGCGGTGTGTATCCCGGTCACGGAGAACCGGTGCTCCGCATCGTATTCCCGGTAGGCAGGCGAGAGCCGCCAACCACTCTGCGGAATCATCCCGATGCCCCGCCACGAGCGGTCGGCGACCTCGAACACGTCCTGAAGCATGGCCCTGGCCGGTAGGTTGCCCGCCGCCTGCACCGCCCGCGGATAGGCGTTCTCGAGCTCGTGGCGCCCTGCCTCCAGTTGAATCACCGTGCGCCGGATGCCTTCCAGAATGTCCAGCGGCTCGAACCCCGTCACCACGATCGGGATGTGGTACTTCTCGGTTAGCTCCGGGTATTCGTCGGTTCCCATCACGCAGCAGACGTGTCCCGCGGCGAGGAACGCCTGCACCCGGCAGGTTGGTGATTCCATGATCGCGGCGATGGCCGGTGGCACCAGCACATGCGACACCAGAAGCGAGAAATTCTTCACCCCAGAGCGTTTGGCCTGATACACCGTCATCGCGTTGGCTGGAGCGGTGGTCTCGAACCCGATGCCGAAGAACACCACCTGCCGGTCCGGATTCTCCTTGGCAATGGTCAGAGCATCCAGGGGCGAGTAGACGACCCGGATGTCACCACCCTCGCTCTTGATCCGGAACAGATCCTTCTTGCTGCCGGGCACGCGCAACATGTCGCCGAACGAGCAGAAGATCACGTCGGGCCGGGATGCGATCTCGAGCGCTTTGTCGATCATTTCCAGCGGAGTCACGCACACCGGGCACCCAGGACCGTGGATCATCTCGATCTCGTCGGGCAGCAACTGGTCGATGCCATGGCGGATGATCGAATGCGTCTGCCCGCCGCAGACTTCCATGATCGCCCACCGCCGTGTGGTGGCCGCGCGGATCTGGTCGACGAGCTTGCCTGCCAGCTCGGGATTGCTG
>NZ_JBOGDD010000402.1:0-3779 GCF_050701675.1 Mycobacterium sp.
GGCACGGGGACCGCAATCGAGGCATCGACATTGACGACCTCCGCCCAGGACCCGCCGTGGGGGAAGAAGCTCACCCGGGTGCTGGGGGTGAAGCTGGTGACGCCAGGTCCGGTGGCAGTGACGACACCAGTGGCTTCGGTACCGGCGACCACCGGTGTGCCGTGCGTTTGGCGGGAGGCGATGCCCAGCAGATCACCGGGATGGATGGAGAAGGCGGCGACCTTCACCTGAATCTGGTTTGGGCCAGGCGCGGGAACTGCGCCGATGTCGGTGACTTCAAGGGTGTCGGCGGGGGCGCCGGGACGGCTGTGGGTGATGGCGAGTGTCATTGGGGTGTAATCCTTGCGAAAGTGTTTGGTGGAGGGCCGGTTAGACGGTGGCGGGGAGGCGCTTATCCAATCGAGCGCGGCACTCGTTCATTATGGACTGAACAGACAATAACAGATCTTCATTCCGCGAACCAGATGCCAAGTCGCTGTTATTGACTAGGTAGGGCGTCGTCGACGACAACGCATCCCCCGCACGCCCGCGTAACGCCAGGCCGCGGCGATGCACTCAACTCGGTAACCGTCGGCGGAATCCGCCCCGACGCCGATGAAGGGAGTCGTCATGGCCGCCATCAATGCCCACACCGCCAACGCGGGCAACGGGCTGGAAGTAGTCGTCACACGTGTTGGCGGGGGGCTCGCCCGCTACGGCCTGGTGGTCGTGATCGGCTGGATCGGCCTGCTCAAGTTCACTGGGTACGAGGCGCAGGGCATTCAGCCGCTGGTCGCCCACAGCCCGTTGATGAGTTGGGTCTACGACGTGTTCTCCGTGACGACCTTCTCGGCACTGCTCGGCGTGCTCGAGGTGGCCACCGCCGTACTACTCGCGGTCAAGCCGTGGTGGCCAAGGGTGTCGGCGCTGGGCAGCGTGGTGGCCATCGGGCTGTTCCTGGCGACCATCAGCTTCCTGTTCACCACACCGGGCGTCGGCGAGGAGTCCGCGGGCGGCGTCCCGCTGCTGTCGATGACCGGCCAATTCCTGATCAAGGACGTTGCGCTGCTTGGCATCGCGGTGTGGACGCTGGCCGATGCGCTGCGTGCCGCGCGGGCTCAAGCGGTGGTGGCGAATGACCCGATGTGATCGATCACGGTGTTCAGTGCGGTCTCGAGTGGCTCGCCGTCGCGCAGCGTCTTGGTGAGCAGCAGTCCACCCTGCAGCGCAGTCAACAGCGTCGTGGCCAGCTTGTCGACATCGGCGACCGGCGCGAGCTCGCCACGGTCCTTCATGGCGGCCAGACCGCCACGGATGGCGCCCTGCCACCGCCGGTAGCCGGCCACGATGTCTTCTCTTGCCGCGCTGTCGCTTTCGGCGAGCTCGCTGGCCAACGAGCCCAATGGGCAGCCGCCCCGGAAGTCCTTGGAACGCTGGACGTCCACGATGACTTCCGCCCAGCCGCGCAACGCATCGAAGTCGTCGAGGCGGGCGAGCAGAGGCTCCTGGAACCCAAGGATGGCGTCGCTCCAGTACTCGATGACGGCGCGAGTGAGGGCGCGCTTGTCGACGAAGTAGTGGTAGAGCTGCGACGCGCTGACGCCAGCGGCGACCTGGACGTCCTCGGTGCTGGTACCGGCAACCCCACGCTCGTGCATCAGGGCAGCGGCAGCGGCCACGATGCGGTCCCTGGTGGCCTGGCCCTTCCGGGTGATCATCACTTGAGGTTACCGATTCTGGAGTTGACAATCCAAAATTGGAGGCGTTTTGTGGAGTGATCAATCCAATACACCTGCGGAAGGCGATCGTATGACGACCCACACACCGACCATCACGGAGCAGTCGGAAGCGATTGCGGCGGGATCCGCCACGAAGTTGCCTGCCGACGTCTTGGCTGCCTTCGCCGCCGATCAGGCCGCGCTGAACGCTCGCGGCGTGCCGAGCGGGGTCGTAGCGCCGGGAACCGTCATGCCCGACGGTGACCTGCTCGACGTCCGCGGTGCGCCCACCTCCCTTGATCGGTTGCGCAGTGGCAAGCCTGCCGTGGTGGTCTTCTACCGTGGGGCGTGGTGCCCGTACTGCAACATGACCCTGCGTACGTATCAGGCCGAGCTGGTGCCTGCGCTCGCCGGGCGCGGCTTCGAGTTGATCGCCGTCAGCCCGCAGAAGCCCGACGGCTCGCTGAGCTCAGCCGAGTCCAACGAACTGACCTACGCCGTGGCGTCCGATCCGGGCAATCAACTCGCTGTCGCGCTTGGCATCCTGACCGAACCCTCCGCGGATGCCGTTGCGGGACAGGTCAAGCTGGGGCTCGATCTCACCGAGGTGAATGCCGACGGTGGGAAGACCCTGCCGATGCCCACGGTCGTCGTGGTCGATGCTGCGGGCGTCGTCCGATGGATCGACGTGCATCCCGACTACGCGACCCGTAGCGAGGTACCCGACATCCTGGCTGCCGCCGATGCGGTGAGCGATGAGGAGGCACAACCGTGAGCACAGCCGACCTGGACTTCTACTTCGATCCCGTCTGTCCGTTCGCGTGGATGACCAGCAAGTGGGTCCGAATGGTGGCCGAACAGCGCGACTACACCGTGGGATGGCGCTTCATCTCGTTGCGAATGATCAACGCACACATCGACTACGGGGCTCATTTCCCGCCCGAGTACGAGGACGGGCATACCGCTGGACTGAAGCTGCTCCGAGTCGCCGCGCGCACCAGGGCCGAACATGGGTGCGAGGCCGTCGGACCGCTGTACCTCGCGATGGGACGGCGGATCTTCGACACCCCGCCCGACGGTCACCCGGTAACCGGAACCGAACAGGGGTCGCGGCGGTTCCTTGAGCCGATCCTCGATGAGGCGGGCCTGCCGGCTGAGCTCGCGGATGCCCTCGAAGACACTCAATTCGACGGAGCGCTTCGCGCGGAAACCGACCATGCCCTTGCGCTGACCGGCAAGGATGTCGGTACGCCGATCCTGCAGTTCCACCCACCCGCCGGGGTGGCATTCTTCGGCCCTGTGATCAGCCGCCTGCCGAAGCCTGAAGAGGCAGTGGAACTCTGGGACAACGTAGTCGGCTTGGCGAGCTTTCCCGGTTTCGCCGAACTCAAGCGCAGTCTGCGCGAGCGGCCCCAACTCGCGAGTTTCGGTGTCGATCCCGGAGCCTCGGGGATCGAAGAGGACTGGCACGGGGGTAGCCGCCGCACCAAGAAGTAGTCATGATCCACGGCCACGCCGAAACGGCCCGTTGCACCACCAAAGTGCTGCGAAGGCCATGACGAGGTAGGCGAGGACGCATACGGCAAGAACGCCCCCGATAGTGGTGTCATGTGGGATCAGGACGGCGCAGGTCATCATGGCCATGCCTGCCCCGAACGCGACGGCAGCGAAAAGCCGGTGTCGCACTCGTCTTACGGTCCAGAGGTCGTGAGCGAGAGACGAGGCCAGTCGCGGATCCTCGGCATGCAGCTCGCTCTCGATCCGGTCCAACGCCTGCTGTTCGTGATGCGACAAAGCCATTCTCGTGCCCCAATGCCGGTCTCCAAGACGGTATGCGGCGTGCCTCTCGGCTGTCCACTGGCGCGACCGCATGTTCACGCTAGCACTATGCAATAGTTGCAGTATGCGTTTAATGGTGAAACGCATACGCCAAGACGCCTTGGCGCCGCGTGAAGCGCCTGAGCGCTTGGTTGCGATGGTCTGGTGGCGCGTCACTGGTTCGCCCGCGTCGTCGGTGTCGCGACAGCCGTGGCGCTGGCCACGGGTGCGACGCCGCCCGAGATAGTTTGATCTGGGGGTAGT
>NZ_JBOGDD010000403.1:0-2433 GCF_050701675.1 Mycobacterium sp.
CTGTTCGGGCTGCCCTACTTCCCGGTGACGCCGCTGTTCCCGCTCGCGGGTCCGCTGGGCCTTGTTCCGCTGCCCTCGAAGTGGCACATCCAGTTCGGTGAGCCCATCTCCACCCAGGACTACGACGAGTCGGCGGCCGACGATCCGATGGTCACCTTCGAGTTGACCGACCAGGTCCGCGAGACCATCCAGCAGACCTTGTATCAGCTGCTTGCCAACCGCAGGAATCCCTTCCTCGGCTGACCGCCGTCAGACGCCCGTCTTGGTTTGCCCGGCAATCATTCGCTTCATCGCCGCATCCCGTCCGGCCGCGATCTGAGCCGTCACTTCGGCGTTCTCCTCGGAGCTGGTCGACTCACCGAACAGCGTCACGATGCTCGTCAACACCGGGTTGCCGTCGTCATCGGTCACTTCGCCGCGGACCTCGGTGATGATGGCGCCGTGCGACTCGATGACCGAATCCAGGTAGGAGTCGAACCACAGCTTGTCGCCGGCCAGGATCGGGCGATGGAAGACAAGTTTCTGGTCGCGGTGCAGCACGCGCTCCATGTTGATCGGTACGTCGAACTGGTTGAAGATCTCGTCCTGCACCCGACGGCCCGCGACGGCGACGAACGTCAACGACGCGATCAGCGCGTCCTGGCCGCACTCGGCGGCCGAGTCCTCGGAGTAGTGGGCGGGATGGTCGTCCTTGACGGAGCGCGCGAACTCGCGGACCTTCTCTCGGTCCACCAAGAAGTAATCGGGATACCTGTAGTGGGTACCGATGATCTCTTCGGCGATGCTCATTTCTCGGATGTGCTCCCCACTCAGATGTCCCCGGGCCCAGCGGCGCCGAGCCTATCAGCGCCCGCTCAGCTGCCATTCCCGCGTCGCGATACGACCGCGGCCAACGCGCCGCCCGCCGCCCCGAGCGCCAGCGCCGAAGGGACGCCGATGCGCGCCGCCTTTCGGGCGGTTCGGAAATCTCGGATCTCCCAGCCGCGCTTGCGTGCGACGTCGCGCAGTGCGGCGTCGGGGTTGATCGCGACGGCGGTGCCGACAAGCGACAGCATCGGAACGTCGTTGAAGCTGTCCGAATACGCCGTGCAGCGTCTCAGGTTGAGGCCCTCGCGGATGGCAAGGGACCGGACGGCGTGCGCCTTGCCCGCGCCGTGCAGGATCTCGCCGACCAGGCGGCCGGTGAACACGCCGTCAACCGATTCGGCGACCGTGCCCAACGCGCCGGTGAGTCCCAGCTTGCGGGCGATGGTGGAGGCCAACTCGTACGGCGTCGCGGTGACCAGCCATACCTGTTGGCCCGCCTCTAGGTGCATGTCCGCAAGTGCGCGGGTGCCCTGCCAGATCTTGTCGGCGATGATCTCGTCGTAGATCTCCTCGCCGACCTCGATCAGTTCGGACGTCCGCCTGCCTTCGATGAAGGCGAGCGCCTTGGTGCGCCCGGCGGCCACGTCGTCGCTGTTCTCCTTGCCGGTCAGCTGGAACTTGGCCTGGGCGTAGCCGAATCTGGCCAGGTCGCCGTAGGTGAAGTACTTACGTGCCGCCAGCCCGCGGGCGAAGTGCACCAGCGAGGATCCCTGCACCAGGGTGTTGTCCACGTCGAAGAAGGCGGCCGCCGTCAGGTCCGGCGGCGGCGGAGGCGCACTCGACGCGTCCTCGACTGCCGGTTGGTCACCGGGCGCGACTGCGGCGCCGGTCCCGGGACCAGCCTCGAGATCGGCCTCAGCCCCTGACTCGGACACAGTTCAACAGTAGGGCACGGGATACTCGGAACCGTGAGTCAACACAGTGATGCCGCCAGCCGTGCCCGGGGGGCAGGAGCGGAGCCGCGCCGGGTGGAGCTGTTGACGCGTGCCGGCTGCAGCCTGTGCGAGAAGGCATGGGCGATCCTGGAGGCGTTGGCCGACGAGTTGGGGTTCGCGCTGTCGGCTGTCGACGTCGACGCCGCTGCCGAGGCGGGCGATCCCACGCTGAGGGCCGAGTACGGCGATCTTCTGCCCGTGGTGCTTCTCGACGGCGTCCAGCACAGTTACTGGGAGGTGGACGAGCCGGGGTTGCGGGTGGATCTGGCGGCCGGCGCTGGGGGTCCCTCCGCTTGCGGGGGAGAGCGTAGCGCGACAGGGGAGTAGCGCCGGTAGCAGGTGAGTGACGTGCACCGCTAATTTGGTGGGCGGGCCGGTAGACGACTATCTTCGAGGACGTGGTGACGAGGCCATGAGCGTTCTGCTGTTCGGGGTTTCGCATCGCAGCGCCCCGGTGTCCGTGCTTGAGCAATTGAGCACCGACGAGTCCGATCAGGCCAAGATCGTCGAGCAGGTCCTGCAGTCGTCCCTGGTCACCGAGGCCATGGTTCTCTCTACCTGCAATCGCGTCGAGATCTACGCCGTCGTCGAGGCCTTCCACGGTGGACTCTCCGTCATCGGACAGGTGCTC
>NZ_JBOGDD010000404.1:0-2243 GCF_050701675.1 Mycobacterium sp.
CGGATTGGCGGCGTCGTACTTGATGCGCACTGCCCCGTCGCTGCTTTGTTGGACAACGGCTTCGGGTATGCCGACCTTGACCTGACCAGGCCCGCCAGTGTCATTCAGCTCGATCGACGGATTCTGCCGCACCACGACCAAACCATTCTCGTAATCGATGTAGGTCGTGACCTTGCTATCCGCCGGATCGAAGTGCGGGTCGGCCACTCTTCCATTGCCGAAGTCCCGCTTGAATGGCCCACTGATGACGTCCCGCTGCTCGATCCACTGTGAAGCACGGACCACTCCCTGACCGGGAACAGGCGCGATCCGGGTTACTCGGATCGCGGGTGCCACGCCCTGCACGTTCGGGTCATAGCTGTGCGGATCCAGCGCCGCCGCAGTTGTCCAGTCGGCAGACGATGCCGGCTCGCGCCCGAACACCTCCTTGAAGGCGTCTTTCTCATTCTGACGCCGGTTGGCCTCTGACTCGGCCTGTCCCGGTGGACCCTGTTTGAAGTCGACCGCTTTGATGCTCCCGTCGTCGGTCGCGTCACCTTCACCGTCGAACCGAATGCCTTGCAGTTCCGCAGCTTTCTGCGCCAGCTGCCGGCCAACAAGGCCATCAGTCTGAACGAGACGCTCGGCGTTCCAACGGATGTCTTCAGCGTGTTCGGTTGCCGCAGTGTGGCGGGCAGCAGCCGTGTCCGGATCAGAGCTGCGGGTGTCATTCACCGACAGGTCTTCGCTCACGCTGAAACCATCTGCCTCGGCCTCGCGAATCGCGTTCAAGGCTGCTCGCTGCGCCGCACGGACGTCACCGGCACCTCGTTCGGCGATGTCAGCGGCGCCCCGCTGAAGAGCGCCCTGCTGTCTCACCACCGCGAGATCGGTGGCGGCACGGTGTATAGCTGCATCTTTGGCCTCGCCAACCCATTCGGTGCCCCCGGGCGCGACGACGGTCGCACGATGCTGGTCGAACAGATCTTCGGATTGCGTTGCCGATGAACGCCACTGTGATGCGGCGTCGTTGAGGTGCGTGCTCTGCCAGCTTTGAAGCTGCGACTTGGTGAGCAATGGTGATGCCGTGGCCGCCGGGGTCACAACGACTCCGCGAGTCTTCCCCCCGCTTGAGTGTCCGTTGCGTCATATGCGTCGGCACCGACGAGCATCTCGGTGGCGTATTGCTCCACGCGGCGCGCTTGACGAGTTCGGACGCCACCCACGGCGCCGTTCAGCGCCGCCACGCCAGCGTGGCTGGGCTGACGACCAGAGGTTGAACCATCATCGCTGCGCGATGCTAGGTCGGAAGCAATAGCAATGCTGCGGCCCGCCCCCTGTCTCAAGCCCGCGGTATTAACCGACAATGGCATTCTTCGTCCGCCCCCTTGATCAGTACCAGCCATTCTGCCGCACGATGAGCGGGTGAACGCGCACCATTTACGAGCATTGCCTCAGCGTCCCGCGAGTAAGCAGCGGCGGGAGACCACGTCGTCACCCAGGACTTCGCGATCCACCACGCCACCGGCATCCGGGTGCGCGACCTGCCACCCGATGCGACGCGCTCCCGGCTGACTCCAAGCTGCGGTTCCCGCCCCTCCCCCTCGCACGCGTCCTACTCTCGGCCCATGCCAGAACAGTCCGTCGCGGTCGAGATCGCGCATCCACCGCAAGCACTGCTTCGCGCCTTCAATCCGGTGCTTCACCTCGCATTGCGCGCACCCGTCATCGGGCCCACGCTCAAGGACTTCATGGTCGTCAGCTTCACGGGCCGTAAGACCGGCCGTCGGTTCTCCGTGCCCCTCAGCGCGCACCAGATCGACGGCGACCTCTACGCCCTGTCGAGCGCCGGCTGGACGCACAACTTCCGCGACGGTGCGCCCGCCGAGGTGCTGCACGCGGGCGCGACGACGTCCATGCGCGGCCACCTCATCAAGGACCCCGCCATGGTCGCCCAGCTCGCCACGCGTGCCGCGACGTCCTACGGCGCGAAGAAGGCGCAGCGATCGATGGGACTGAAGTTCCGCGACAACGCGATGCCATCGGTCGAGCAGTTCACCGAAGCCTCGACCCGACTCGGGCTCGCCGCGATCAAGCTGACGCCGTCTTCCTGACCGCCGAGCGTTACTTGGTCGTCGACGACAACGGCCCCGACGTTGCTCGGCAGTCCTGCCGTAGCATCATCATCGGCCTGATTGCCTCATCGGCGAGGCATGCCCATTGGGGCGAGCTGTCGGTGTTCTCAGTTCGTCATGGTCGCTGGA
>NZ_JBOGDD010000405.1:0-7987 GCF_050701675.1 Mycobacterium sp.
GGTGGATTCGTAGTGTGCCAGTTGGGCTTTGCGGGCGAATTCGTACGCGCTGCTGGACGGACCGTAACGGCGGTTGATGGCCAGCTGGGTGCTTGACAGCGCGGCATTGCCTGGGTTGGAACCCGCATGGAAGTACCAGTAGTCGTTGATCGGCCACAGCTTGTCCGGCGGGATGAACTCCTGCAGGCTCGCGAACGGTGGGATGTGTTCGTTGTCGCCCTGTTCGGCCGAGGCGCCTCTGGCTGCTCGGTACTCGCCGCTGAACCAGTACGACGGCGGGCGCCAGGTGTAGGGGCCCGCCATCTGAATGCCGTCCCACAATCGCTGCCCATTGGCGTCCATGGCGTACGACGACACCGTGTCGACGACCGCGTTCTGCCAGTGCAGGTCGGCCAGGATGCCGTGGTATTCGTCCATCACGGCCTGTGGTGGCCTGCCGTCGCTGGCGTTGGCCCAGATGAACGCCGACGGGTGCGACCGCAGCATGGAGATCTGCGACCGCATGCTCTCCTTGGCGACGGATTTGTCTTCGTCGTCCCACTGGGGCCACTTCTCCCACTGGTTGCAACACATCCAGCCGATCATCAACGGGATTCCCAGTTCGTCGGCGGCCTCCACGAAGCGCTCGTCCGGGATCTTCGACTCGAACCGCAGCATGTTCAGGCCGAGGTCGCGGACGTAGGAGAGGATGGCGTCGTCACGATCCGGGTCGTAGGAGAACAACAGATCCGGTGTGTACGCCGCGCCGCGGACCAGGAAGTCGCGGCCGTTGACCTTCAGGTAGAAGCTGCCACCGGTGCCCAGTTCGGGGAAGCGTTCGTCGTCGTCGCGGGACTGGGAGATGGTCCGCACGCCGAAGCGCTGGTGGGTCTGATCGATCGGGCTGCCGAACTGGCGGAACTCCAGGCGCAGGTCGTACATGTTGGGATCGCCCATGGTGTAGGGCCACCACAGGTCTGGATGATCGAGCACCAGCTGACTGAAATCGCTTGGGCTGAAGCCGACTTCGCTCTGTTCGCCTGCGGCGAGGCTGACGACCTTCTCGACCTGGACGTCCGGCTTTCCCGGCCTGCTGATGGTGGCGTGCAGCACCCCCTTGATGCGGTGGGTGGAGAAGTTCTGCAGGTTGGTGAAGATGGACAGTCGCGCGGAATCGGTGTTCGGCAGCGGCAATTCGGTGTTCACGGTCGCGGCGCCGATCGCAACTGCACCCGACATCCGTAGCGTCACCGGTTTCCAGATCCCCGCGTTGCGGTCGGCGACGAAGGAGTTGCCGTTGCCTGGGTTCTTGTCGGGGCCCTGATAGCCCAGGTAGTTCCAGTTGATCCAATCGAACCAGCTGTCGGCCAACTCGACCCCGTCGATGTCCTGCAACGACTGTTCGGGGGTGACCTTGACTGCCAGCGCGTTGGGCTGACCGGGTCGAATCCACCTGGTCACGTCGAGGTCGTGATCGACGTACATCCCGACCGTCTGCTTGGCGTCGGCGACGAGGTGGCCGTTGAGCCAGATCTCGGCGCGGTAGTTGATCCCAGGAAAGTTCAGCCGGTAGGTGGAGTGACCTGGCTGCGCGTCGAACGTGGTGCGATACCACCAGTCCTGCTTCCAGAGATCCTGCGGTACTTCTTCGAGGAGGTTCTTGCCGTAGTAGAGGTTCGGGTACGTCCCGTCGTCCTCGAGTGCCTTCAGCACGGTGGCGGGCATGCTGCGGATGTCGTGCCACCCCGGCCCTCGATATCCGTCGGATGAGATGACGGAGCCGTCCACCGGGACGTCGCGGGCCGACGCCAGCTGCCAGCCGTCGAACAGCTGAACGTCGCTGGCGGGCGGTTCCGGCCTGGCGAACCTGGGGACGTCCCCGGCGCTCAACAACAGCAGGACGAGCAGTACCACGATGCCCAGGACGGCGGAGCGGCGCATCTCGGGCGCGATGGCGCTACTCCTTCCGGATCTGGGGGCGTGTCACGGCAGGGCGCGGGGACGACGCATGGGACGTTGAGGACATTCTGCATGGCGGGGAGCCTGCCGCATCACGAGCCTGCGATGCCGCCGATCAGTCTGTCGCAGAGGGCAAACATCTGCTCGAGCGCCTCGTCGGCGTCGTCGGCGCGGGACACGAACAGCGCCGCCTCGTCGAGTGCCCCGAGGAGGACGTGCGCCGCGGGGCGCGCCGGCTGTTCGGGGATGACCCCTTCGGCCATCGCGGCCGTCAGCATCGCCTCGATCACGCCGAGTCCGTACTGCATGCCGATCTCACGCCAGCGGTCCCAACCGAGCACGGCGGGTGCGTCGATCAACACGATCCGTTGCACGTCGGGAACCGAGCACTCCTCGAGGAACAACCGGGCGCCGATGCGCATCGCGCTCAACTGGTCGGGGGGCGCGGCGGCCACGATCCTGGTGGTGATGCTGGCGACGACGTCACGCTCGACCTCTTCGTAGACCGCGGCGAACAGCCCGCTCTTGTCGCCGAACTGGTGGTAGAGCGCGCCGCGGGTCACCCCTGCGGCGTCGACGATGTTCTGGGTCGCGACTGCCGCATAGCCATGCGAGGCAAACAAACGTCTGCCCGCGTCAAGAAGCCGGGCGCGCATCGCCGCGGTCCGCTCCGCCTGGGTGCGGCGGAAGGGTGGTGGATCACTGTTGACTTTCATACAGACTGTACGTAACTTTCATACCGAGTGTTCGTAACTGATGATCAGAAGGGTAGCCGACATGCCGCAGGTCAGGTTGGAACGAGCGACGATCGAATACCACACATTGGGGCCCGACGATTCCCCCCATCCCCCGGTGTTGTTCGTCCACGGCATCCTCGTCGATCACCGCCTCTGGTTGAAGGTAGCAGAGGCATTGGCCCACAAGGGTTTCCGCTGCATCCTGCCCGACTGGCCATTGGGCTCGCACACGATCCCGGTCGACGGGTCGGTGGCACTCACGCCACACTCGGTGGCCGAGATGGTGCACGAGTTCATCGCCGCCCTGGATCTGCGCGACGTCACGCTGGTGGGCAATGACACCGGCGGCGGCCTGTGCCAGCTGGTCGTCGACGCCCACCCCGACGACGTCGGGCGACTCGTGCTGACCAACTGCGATGCCTTCGACAAGTTTCCGCCGTTTCCCTTCACCGTCGTCTTCGCGATGATTCGCGGGCCGAAGACGATCAGGCTGATGTCGGCGTTGATGAAGATCGCCGCTCTGCGCCGTTCGCCGTTGAGCTACGGATTGCTGCTGCGCCCCGGCGATGACGCGTTGACCGCATCGTGGGTCGAACCCATCGCTACGGACCCACGGATCGCCGCCAACCTGGTGACGCTGTTGCGTGCCGTCGGCGCAATGGATCTCACCGACGTCGCGACGCGGCTCCCCCGCTTCGGCAAGCCTGTCACCCTGGTGTGGGGAATGGCCGACCGCTGCTTCACCCCTTCGCTCGCGCGCAGGCTTGCGGCCCTGTTCCCCCACGGGGCGATGGTCGAGGTGCCCGGCGCGCACACGTTCGTCGCGCTGGATGCCCCCGCGGCCGTCGTCGACGCCATCGCGACAGTCGGGGCACCAACCTAGAACGGGTCGCCCTAGAAGAGATCCTTGTGCGGCACGTCGGTCACCAGGCCGCCGTCCACGACGAACTCGCTGCCCGTCGCGAACGACGACTCGTCACTGGCCAGGAACACCACGAACGTCGCCACCTCGTCCACCTCACCGGGGCGGCCCAGCGGCGCGGTGACCATGTCGTCGGGAAAGTGCTTGGTCATCGGTGTGCGGATGAAGCCGGGATGCAGCGAATTGACCCGGATCTTGTGCTTGCCGAGTTCGAGCGCCGCCGACTTGGCCAAACCGCGCACCGCCCACTTCGTGGCCACGTACGGATGCACCATCGGGGCGCCGCGCAGGCCTTCGATCGACGACACGTTGATGATCGAGCCGCCACCCGCCGTCTTCATCGCCTCGACGGAGGCCTGCATGCCGAGGAAGGTGCCCGTCAGGTTGACGTCGATGACCTTCTGCCACTTGGCCATGTCGAAGCTGCCGATCTTGCCCAGTGCGACGATGCCCGCGTTGTTGACCAGGACGTTGAGCTTGCCGAAGTCCGCCACCGCCAGTGCGACGGCCGCGTCCCATTGGTCGGCTTCGGTGACGTCGAGATGGACGTAGCGCGCTGCCTCACCGAGCTCGTCGGCCAGGGCCTTGCCCTCGTCGTCGAGGATGTCGCCGATGATCACTTTTGCGCCCTCGGCGACCAGCATCCGTGCGTGCGCAGCGCCCATGCCCCGCGCCCCGCCGCTGATCAGTGCAACTTTTTCGTCAACGCGTCCCATGACCGGTCAGGCTACCGCATCCAATTCTCGAACTAGAACCTGTTTCAATTCTGCGGGTCTGCCCGCATACTGCAGGGCAGCCAAGCATGGGTAGACCACGAGGAGAGAAACAGTATGGCGATTCGCGTCGCGCTCGTCGGCACCGGCAACTGCGGCAGCCTTGCCCTGAAACAACTGATCAACGACGAGCGCTTCGACCTGACCGGGGTGTGGGTCTCGTCGGAGGCCAAGGTCGGCAAGGATGCGGGCGAGTTGGCGGGCCTGGAGGTCACGACCGGGGTGACGGCCGTCAACGACCTGGACGCGATCGTCGCCACCGGGCCCGAATGCGTCGTCTACTGCGCGATGGGTGACGTTCGCCTCAAGGAGGCGATGGCCGACGTCCGGAAGTTCCTCGAAGCGGGCATCGACGTGGTGGGCTCGGCGCCGGGGGTGTTGCAGTACCCGTGGCAGGTCATTCCCGACAAACACATCGAACGAGTCGAAGAGGCTGCGCGACAAGGGAGTTCAAGCGTCTTCATCACCGGCGTCGACCCGGGGTTCGCCACCGATCTGCTCCCGTTCGCGCTGGCAGGGACCTGTCAGAGCATCCAGCAGGTGCGCACCATGGAGATCGCCGACTACTCGACCTACGACGGTGTGACGGTGATGTTCGACGTGATGGGCTTCGGCAACCCGATCGGCGAATTTCCCATGCTGTTCCTCCCGGGGGTGCTGAGCATCGCATGGGGCACGGCGATCCGACAGCTCGCCGCGGGCTTGGGCGTGGAGGTCGACGAGATCAGAGATTCGGTCGAACAGGAACCGGCGCCGGAGGATCTCGAGGTCGCCGCCGGACGCATCGCGAAGGGAACCGTTGCGGCGCTTCGCTTCCAGATCGAGGGCATCGTCAAGGGACAGCCGGTGATAGTGGTCGAGCACGTCACACGCCTGCGCGCCGACCTGCGCCCGGACTGGGCGCAGCCCGCCCATCCCGGCGGCTCGTACCGGGTCGAGATCACCGGCGAACCCTCGTACTTCGTCGACATCGTGCCCACCAGCCGCAATGGCGGCGCTCCCTATGCGGCGATCCTTGCCGCGGCAGCCCGGATCGTGAACTCGATCCCGGACGTCGTGGCTGCTGCCCCCGGCATCCGGACCACACTGGACCTACCGCTGGTCACGGGGAAGGGCGTCGTCTCGGTCGACTAGGCGGATTCGGGCTCGGCGCTCAGCCGTCACAGCGGCTGGACCCCCGTCCAGGCCAATCGGACCGTCGTGCCGCCGGTGGACGTCTGGATCGACGCGCGATCCGCCAATGCCTTCATCAGGGCGATTCCGCGGCCCCGGCTACGGTCGCCCGTGGGTGCGGCAGTGCGCCACCGCCCCCTGTCCGCAACGGTGACGAGCAAGGCGAATTCCCCGGGGTCATACGCTGCGCGGACGTCCATGGTGCCCGTCAGGCCTGGTGAAAGGTACGCGAATTCGGCGGTGTTGGCCAAGGCCTCGTAGATCGCGAGCACCAGATCGCTTGCCCGGTTCGGGTCGAGGTCGAAGGCGCCTCGCAACCAGCTGGCGAACTCATCACGGGTGTGTGCCGCGGTACGGGGATCGGCCGTGACACCGATGCGCTCGAAGCGCTCGGCACCTGTGGCGTGGACCTTGGGCTCTGCATCGATCATGACAGGCATGTAAGTACCCGGTCGGGCGCCGGACTAAGCATGCCTAGCTGGAAAAGGCCGCGAGCGCTTCCTCGAGGGTCGCGTGCAGGGGCACGATGTCGGCGATACCGACCAGCTTGAGGGGTCGGCTGGTGGCCGCGCCCTCGGCCGCGATGTGGATGCCGATGCCCTCTGGCGCCTCGTCATGCGCCGCGACGAGGATGCCCATGCCTGCCGACGCCAGGAACTCGACCTCGGTCAGGTCCACGACGATGCCCTCAGGCGTCTTGCCGAGCGACGCCTTGATGGCTTCCTCGAGCTGGGGTGCCGTGATCATGTCCACGACGCCCGACACGGCGATGACGACGACGCGTCCGACCCATCGTTCGCTGAGGACGCACGTCGATCCGGATGCCGCGGCTGTGCCGTCGGCCGGTTCCCGTTGTTCGTTCAAGGCCCATCTTCCGTGTCTAGCCGCGTCCGGAGACGCGTGTCACCGTGATCTCAGTTGCTCGAGGCTCCGGCTGAACCTCGCGCGATGTGAAACCGCCGAGGTAGAACCTATCCGATGCGCGGATCATCGTGCCCATCAGCCGTGGCTGGCGAAGCCGTGACGTCATCCGGCGGTAAGGACGCGCAGGAGACGATCGGCGGAAGAGGTGCTGCAATGGAGCCTGGTGATGGACAACCATCCCAACACTCGCCTCATCACCCATCCAGCCAGGAGCAAAATGTACCCGGATGCACCGTTGGTGCGCCAACTCGCGGAGATCGGTTCGGGCCCGGCAGGGGCGCCCGTCGGGGCGTTCTTCGACCTCGACGGCACCCTGGTGTCCGGATTCACGGCCACCGCGCACGCGGGACACCGGATCCGGACCAGGGAGGCCAGGATCGGCGAAGTGCTCGGCGTCGTCGAGGCGTCGGTGCGCTACCGGTTGGGTCGCATGGAATTCGAGCGGCTCGTCGTCAAGGCCGCGGGCTATCTGCGGGGCAATTCCCTCGAAGAGCTCGACGACCTCGGTGAATACCTCTTCCGCAGGCACATCGAGAAGCGGGTTTTCACCGAGATGCACGACGTGGTTCGCGCCCATCGCGATCGTGGCCACGTCGTGGTGCTGAGTTCGTCTGCCCTAACCATCCACGCCGAGCCCGTGGCGCGCTTCCTCGGCATCGAGGACGTCATCTGCAATCACTTCGAGGTCGACGGTGCCGGCCGCTTGACCGGAGGAATCGTCGAGCCGATCGTCTGGGGCGCCCGCAAGGCCGACGCGGCCGCGCGGTTCGCCGTCGCCAACGGCCTCGACCTCTCCCGCAGTTACTTCTACGCCGACGGTGACGAGGACGCGGCCCTCATGCGGCGCGTCGGCCGTCCACGGCCGGTGAACCCGCGCGCGGGTCTGGCGGCAGAGGCCGCGCGACGAGGCTGGCCGGTGCTGCTGGTCAATCCGGCGGCGACCCGTGGCCGGGGGCCCGCAGCGATGCTCCGGCGCCTCGGCGGGCGTCGATGATGGCCCGAACGGTGCGCCTGCAGCGGCCACACTCGGTGCCCGCGCCACAGGCGTCGGCGACCTCCCTGGACGTCGACGCACCCGCGTCGACGACGTCGGCGACCGTCTGATTGGTCACGCCAACGCACAGGCAGACGTACATCAGTTCTGGTCCGACACGCCAGAATTCTGAGTCTCGTCGATGCGAATCATGCGCCGGAACCTGCCGACGAAAACCGGTGGATAGGCGCCGATGCCTGCCTTCTCAAGCCATTCGGCAGCCAGTTCGGAGTACTCGAGCCAGTGCTGGGCGTGCTCCTCGTCGTCGATCTGCAGGAGCATCATGATTTCGAGCGGATTGTCGAAGGCACTGAACATCAACAGTTTTCGGATTCCAGCCACGCGAAGATCGTCGATCGTGCCCTGCACGTGCGCGCGCAACGTCGCGAGATCCTCGACCGGGGTGACCACCGAGACCATGACCTCGGGGGCCGAGGGCTCTGTCTCGGTGGTGAGCACCAGTCGCTCGAGCTCTTCGCCGGCGAAC
>NZ_JBOGDD010000406.1:0-4399 GCF_050701675.1 Mycobacterium sp.
CCGGTGTGGCACACACGGGAGTGCTTCTCGGCGCGCTTGCCGCGCTCGGCGTCCTGGCCGAGCGCGCGGCCGCGCGGCGCGGGCCGGCCTGGTCGGCTGGTGTGACGGCCTGCGCCACGTTCGTCGCGCTCGGTGGGACGTCACTGGCGCGCACGGGTGCGGAGATGGCCCGGTTGCTCGAGGCAGCCGACGTCGACGGCGCGCGGGCACTGGTGCCGTCACTGTGCGGACGCGATCCGGCATCCCTTGACGAGTCGGGAATCGCCCGTGCCACCGTGGAGTCGGTCGCCGAGAACACCTCCGACGCGCAGGTGGCGCCCCTGTGGTGGGGTGCGCTGGCCGGGGTGCCAGGGCTGCTGGTGTACCGCGGCGCCAACACCCTGGACGCGATGATCGGCCACCGCTCGCCGCGGTACGACCGATTCGGTTGGGCGGCAGCACGGTTCGACGACGTCGCGAACTATCTGCCGGCCCGCGCCACCGGCGCTCTGGTGGCCTCGTGCGCTCCCGCCGTCGGCGGCTCGACGCGGGAAGCGGTCGCGGTGTGGCGCCGGGACGCCTCGCGTCACCCCAGCCCCAACGCGGGTGTCGTGGAGGCGGCGTTCGCCGGCGCGCTCGGTGTGCGATTGGGAGGGCCAACGCAATACCCGCACCGCCTCGAGATCCGGCCGACGCTGGGGGACGGCCATCCGCCCGAATCGGTCGACGTCGAGCGGTCGGTCCGGCTCTCCCGCGCCGTTCAGGCCGCGGCGGCGGGGGTAGCCGTGATCATCACGAGCGCCTGCCGTAGCGGTCGGCGAGCTTCTGCTCGGCGCTGAGTGGCGCGGGAGTGGCCGTTCTCTTCGCCGTCTGGTCCTTCTCCAGGCGGCGCTGCTTGATCTCGGCAAAGAGGAAGTAACCCAACCCGATCGGCGCGACGATGCCGAACGCGATCCACTGGATGCCGTAGGACAGAAACGGGCCCGCGTCGAGGTGCGGCAGACTGATGGTGCCGAGACCGCCGGGTTGGTCGTCGACGAGCTGCAGATACGAGCCCGCGATCGGGACGCCCGTCACCCGAGCGATCTGGTCGGTGTTTATCGAGTACACCTGCTGGACGCCGTCCCCGCGGAACGGGTCCTTGCCCGCGGTGACGGGTTCGGAATCGCGCAGTCGCGCGTTGATGGTCACGGTGCCGGTCGGTGGTGGGTCGAACTGGGGGACCGCCGTGCCCTTCACGGGATTGACGAACCCGCGGTCGACCAGCACGGTGGGACCGCCGTCGACGTGGAACGGCAACAGCACCTCGTAGGCGGGAGTGCCGTTGTTCACCCGGAGCCGCGCCAGCACCTGCGCGTCGGGCTGGTATCGGCCGGTGGCCGTGACCTGGCGCCACTGCTGGGCGGGAGCCGACGAATCCTGGTGCGGCAGAATCGTCGTCACCGGTATCGGCGCCTCGGACAACGAACTGGAGATCTGGTCGTTCTCCCGCGATGTCTTGGTGTTCTTGCCCAGCTGCCACGGCGCCAACACCGTGAAGCACAGGTAGGCGAAGGCGATGACGACGACGTAGAGCGCCAGCCACTGGGGCTTGAACAGGAAGGCGAACCGGCGGAGGGCAGGAGCGAAGCGACCCGGGAGACTGGTACGCATCAGCTGGCGACCCCACGCTCGGCGAGGCGCTCGTCGACCCAGTCGTGCAATCCTGGCAGCGACGCCTCGATGACCGCGAAGGTCTCCTCGAAGTCGGCCCCGGTCCCGTAATAGGGGTCTTCGACGTCCAACGGGTGTGCGGCGGAACGCGGATCGAAGGACCGCATCATGCGAATCCGAGTTGGCGGGACGCCGAGGTCACGAAGGATCCGGGTGTGGTTGCGCCCCATGGCGATCACCATGTCCGCGGCGATGTGGTCATCGTCGATCTGCGCAGCGCGATGGAACGTCGGGTAACCGTGCTCCCGCAGCACGTGGTTGGTGCGATCGTCTGCACCGTCACCCTCGTGCCAGCTGCCGGTGCCCGCGCTGCTCACCCGAACCACGGCGGCGAGGCCCCGTTCGGAGATCTGGTGGGCGAACATCTTCTCGGCCATCGGTGAGCGACAGATGTTTCCGGAGCAGACGAACGTCACGTGGATGGGTTCAGACACCGAGAACCTCCCGCAGGCCATCGATCGTCGACACGTGCCTGAACGCGGTCACTGCGTCAGGCCCAGTGAAGTCGGATGCACCGTAACCCCATTCGACCACCACCGTGTCGATGCCGTGTGCGCCGGCACCCTCGACGTCGTGCGAGCGGTCGCCGACCATGAGCACCCGCTGCGGAAGCGGTGCGAGCTGCGCCAGCGCGTGCGCGACGACGTCGGCCTTCGACGAACGGACACCGTCGGGGCTCGCGCCCGCGATGACCTCGAAATGCCCATCGAGACCGAAGTGCTCGATGATCCGCCGGGCCGTCAACTCGTTCTTCGACGTGGCGATCGCCAGTCGTACTCCCGCGGCGCCGAGGTCGGTCAAGAGGGCGGGGATCCCGTCGAACACGCTGTTCATCGCCCAGCCCCTGGTGGTGTAGTCGGCGCGGTAGGCGGTGACTGCCTCGTCAGCCCTGTCGCCGAGCCCCATGGACGTCAACGTCACGTGCATCGGGGGCCCGACGATGCGCTCGGCGAGGTCCCCGTCGGGCACCACGGCGCCGATCTCGCCCAAGGCGTGCCGGAAGCTGGCGACGATCCCGACGGCGGAATCGGTGAGTGTGCCGTCGAGGTCGAATATCACTAGCTGGGGACTCACCCGTCCATTGTCTACTGTCTTGTTGTGGGCAGTCTTTCCCGGTCGCCGGGAGCGCGGAGTGGCGGGCATCCGCCGCGGCTGGACGCGCGCTATCACGGTGATCAGGCAGCGGCTCCGGGAATGCTCGACTTCGCGGTGAACGTACGGGCGGCGCGGCCACCGTCGTGGCTGGTGGAACGTCTCGCGGCGCGGCTCGAGGACCTCGGCCGCTATCCCGGCGAAGGTGACCACCGACGCGCGACGAGCTCGGTCGCAACCCGACATGGACGGCGTCCCGAGGAGGTCATGCCCCTGGCCGGAGGAGCCGAGGGGTTTGCGATGCTGGCGCGTCTGCAGCCCAGGCTGGCAGCGCTGGTCGCGCCGTCCTTCACCGAACCCGAGGCGGTGCTCACGGCCGCCGGGGTTCCGATCAGCCATGTGGTTCTCGAGGCGCCGTTCGTGCTCTCGGGTGCCGTCGTGCCCGACGAAGCCGACCTGGTCGTCGTGGGGAACCCGACGAACCCGACGGGCGTGCTGCACACCAGGGAGGACATCCTTGCCCTGCGCCGTGCCGGCCGGATCGTGGTCGTCGACGAGGCGTTCGCCGACGCCATTCCCGGCGAACCTCAGTCGCTGGCCGGCGAGGATCTGCCCGACGTGGTGGTGCTCCGCAGCTTGACCAAGACGTGGTCGCTGGCGGGGCTACGGGTCGGCTACGCGCTCGGCGCGCCGGACGTTCTGGCCAGACTGGCCTCCGAGCGGGCGCACTGGCCACTCGGGACGCTGCAATTGGAGGCCATCGAGGTGTGTAGCTCGCCGGCGGCGGTCGCGGACGCCGAGGCGGGCGCGCGCAGGCTGCTCGCGCTGCGCGCCGAGATGGTGGCCGGTCTGACGAACGCCGGATTCACCGTCGTCGACGGTTGCGCTCCGTTCGTCCTCTTCCGGGTGCCCGACGCCGAATTGGTTCGGAAACATCTGGACGCCAACGGCATTGCCGTGCGTCGCTGCGACACCTTCGTCGGGCTCGACGGTGAGTATCTGCGTGCGGCGGTTCGGCCGGAGTGGCCGACGCTGGTCGAGTCGATGCTGGAGGTGACGCGATGAGCGCACGACTGTCCGACGTCATGGACGTGCTTGAGGACGCCTACCCGCCGGCGCTGGCCGCGGAGTGGGACTCCGTCGGGCTGGTGTGCGGTGACCCGTCAGAGACGGTCGAATCCGTGACGATAGCGGTCGACGCCACCGCCGACGTGATCGCCGACATGCCTGAGCAGGGCCTGCTTCTCGCACATCATCCGTTGCTGTTGCGCGGTGTCGACACGGTGGCGGCTGACACCGCCAAGGGCGCGCTGCTGCACCGACTGATCCGCGCCGGGAGCGCGCTATTCACCGCCCACACCAACGCGGACTCGGCATCCCCCGGGGTCTCGGACGCGCTGGCCGACGCCCTCGGGCTGGTGGTCACCGACGTGCTCTCACCGGTTGCCGACGGCGTCCGACTCGACAAGTGGGTGGTGTACGTGCCCGCCGCGCAGGCCGAATCGGTGCGCGAGGCGATGTTCGGTGCGGGTGCAGGCCAGATCGGTGACTACTCGCATTGCAGCTGGACCGTTTCTGGCAGCGGGCAGTTCCTGCCGCACGAGGGGGCGTCGCC
>NZ_JBOGDD010000407.1:0-2204 GCF_050701675.1 Mycobacterium sp.
CCACCCGTGACGGTGCATCGCTCGGCGACTCCAGCCGCGTCCAGCGCAGCTCCGGCGCACTGGACCACCGACGGCAGATCGAACAGCACTCCGCGCGACTCTGGTGCCTGGGCGAGCACCGCGGCGAGCAGTGCGCCATGGCCTCCGCCGACGTCGACGATGAGCTTGCGGTCGGTGAAATCGTATAGGGGAACGGCCATTTCGATCGCCACCGAGGACACGCCAGTCATGGCGTCGTTGAACACGGCGGCGTATTCGGGGTTGGTGTCGAGGTAGTCGAAGATCGACACGCCCCTGAGCTTCTCGACGGCGGTGTCCCCGGTCCGCACCGAGTGCAGCAGGCTGCCCCAGTGCTCCCAGTGTTCCGGGCTGCCCACCATGTGGATGAATGGCGCCATCGACCCGTAGTAGTCCGAGCGCAGGGCCTGCCCGACCCGGGTCAGTCGGAAGCGACCGCGGCGGAGCCTCAGCACGCCATTGGAGGCCAGCGCTCGCATGACTCGATAGGTGGCATCGGGGTCGGCGCCGACTTGTCTTGCGACATCGTCCGCCGATCGCGGACCGTCCCGGAGCGTGTCGGCGATGCCGAGTTCCGTGGCCACGTAGAGGGCCTGGGTCAGCCAGGCGCCCTGGGCCAGCTCCAGGAGTGCGACGTTGGCGGGAACCGTCGACCGGCTCGCCAAGTCGAGTGCGCTGCGGATACGGCCGATTCCGGTGATCAGCCAGGCGGGTGGTGCTTTCACGGTGTCGGGCATGGCTCGACGATATCGCCAACCTGTGAGGGACCTGTATGGACGGGCGGGTTCGCGCACACGATCGACGGGGCCTACCTACACTGACCCACCGTGGGAATTCTTGCCGGCCTTGCGCCGTGGATCGTTTACTGGGTACTGGTCGGCAACGTTCCATTCACGACCGCTGTGTTGGCCGCGCTCGCGGTCGCCGTGTTGTCGTTCGCGGTCGGACGCGTCAGGGGCCGATCGGGGAAGACGCTTGAAATAGGCGCCATCGCCACGTTTTCGGTGTTGACGGTGTTGACGTTAGCCGTGAGCCAATCGTTCATGGAACGGTGGATCCAGCCGCTCAGCAATGCAGGCATCCTTCTGGTCGCACTCGTCGGGGTTCTGATCGGCAAGCCGTTCGTACGGGAATTCGCCGAACGGGAGCAGCCCGCCGAGGTGATCGCCAGCGACCTGTTCGGCCGCATCACGACGGTGCTGACGTGGGTCTGGATCGCGGCGTTCGCCGGGATGACCGTGTCATCGGCGATCCCGCCGATAGTGCAGGGCGACGCGACGATTCTGGACACCAAGACGCCGCTGTCATTCGTCTGCTACTGGGTGGTTCCGTTCCTGCTGCTGGGTGGCGCTGCGGTTGCGTCGCGCCTGCTGACCGAGCGGATGGTCGCTGCTGCCTCGAGCCCGGACACCGTCCGCCGCACCACCTTCGTCGCGTTCCGCGAACTGGCCATCGACGAGTTGTACTACCTGGCGCGGGAGAAGGTCGAACGTGAGGTCGGTGCCGGGATGGAGGCGTACGACGTCAACGTCGGCAACGCGGGAGTGCCCCTCACGGGCGATGAATCCCGTGAGTCGTGGCCCGCGACCTACAAGGTGCGCGCGCGCCGCTGACGACCGGTAGCTCAGTCCAGGTAGTCGCGCAGAACCTGAGAACGGCTGGGGTGACGCAACTTCGACATCGTCTTGGATTCGATCTGACGGATGCGCTCACGTGTCACGCCGTAGACCTGTCCAATCTCGTCGAGCGTGCGCGGCTGACCGTCGGTGAGGCCGAACCGCAGCCGCACGACGCCTGCCTCACGCTCGGAGAGCGTCTCGAGGACCGACTGCAGCTGATCCTGTAGCAGTGTGAACGACACCGCGTCCACGGCCACCACGGCCTCGGAGTCCTCGATGAAGTCACCGAGCTGGCTGTCGCCCTCGTCGCCGATGGTCTGATCCAGCGAAATCGGCTCACGCGCGTACTGCTGGATCTCCAGCACCTTCTCCGGCGTGATGTCCATTTCCTTGGCGAGCTCTTCGGGAGTGGGCTCGCGGCCCAGGTCCTGGAGCAGTTCGCGCTGGATACGGCCGAGCTTGTTGATGACCTCGACCATGTGCACCGGGATACGGATGGTGCGGGCCTGGTCGGCCATGGCGCGGGTGATCGCCTGGCGGATCCACCAGGTGGCGTACGTCGAGAAC
>NZ_JBOGDD010000408.1:0-3262 GCF_050701675.1 Mycobacterium sp.
ACGTTGCGGCGGCGAGCGCAACGGGCGAGCGGCCCAGACGTAATCATCAGCAAAGTTGCGGAAATGTTGCGTCCCAATCCGATCCGCTCTGAGAACCACGGGGCGGCCAAGCCGGCGGCTGCGAAGCACAGTGCAGGCAAGGTGGTGAGTACCCCGGCCCAGGTCGTGGGATGTGGCAAAGTCAGCACGGATCTCCCCGAGTAGGGGTGCCACGCTGGCCACGGCTGGCCGAAGGTTCAGCGCGGTCAGAATTGCCGCTACCACGAGAGCTGGCCCCCCTACTGCCGCAGGCGTGGCGGTTGCCCCCGATTAGTCGGCACCGGTGTCGGTTGGCGCTGGATCGTCGAGATTGGTTTGTTTCAACGGTGTTTCGGATCCCACGCTGCTATCGTTACCTCATCCCATGATTGGATGAAAGGATCTCCTGTGCCGTTGACCACTACGCATCGCACCGGCTTAGTCGATCAAGTCATCGCGCAGCTCCGCGGCTCGATCAACGACGCTGAATGGCGCATCGGTGACCGCCTTCCCAATGAAGCAGTGCTCGTCGAATGCCTTGGCGTGGGCCGCAACACCCTGCGCGAGGCGGTCCGTGCGCTGGCGCACGCCGGCATCCTGGAAGTCCGTCAGGGTGACGGCACTTACGTGCGCGCCACCACTGAGGTCTCCGGCGCGCTACGACGGCTGTGCGGCAGCGAACTGCGGGAGATCCTGCAGGTGCGTCGCGCGCTCGAAGTCGAAGGGGCCCGACTGGCTGCCGCCAACTGCACTGCCGACGAACTCGCCGACCTCCACACACTATTGGCAACGAGTCATGAGTGCCGGGGAATCGGCCCGGTCGAATTCGCGCGTGTTGACGCCGATTTCCACCTCGCTGTCATGCGGTGCGCACACAACGCGATCCTCATCGAGCTGTACCGCGGCTTCCTCGAGACGTTCGCCGCCAGCGTGGCGGCCACCGCCGAAACGCTCGACGGAACTGCCAACCACATCGGCCTGGTTGAGCGCATCGCCGCTGGCGACGAGGAACGAGCCGCATACGAGGCAGCGAACTTGATCGATCACATGCTACGGACCGTTTGAGCCTCGGTGTCGATCCGCGCAGGATTGTCGACGAGCCCTCGAGACGCTCTCGGAGTCGGTTCCCCGATACGGACGCCGCGGAATCGAGAAGCCAAACCCTCGGGTGCAGCCGGCCTACAGACCGCAGCTGCCGGACTGTCCTCCTCCGTCGGAGAAAGTCGGCGGGTTTGGGTCCGGCTGCGGCCGTCATAGACCGGAAGCGCAAGCCGATTGGTTTCGGTCCGTTGGACCTCTATGCCGTCACTGCAGATCTATTCGGAGACAACTGAATCGGTGCCACACTCGGTGCCTGTTCACCGGCGTCGGACTCGGCTCGCTGGGCGGACCAACCCTGCCCAGCTATCTGCGCGACAGCACCCACGGTTACGCCGTGCCAGCGCTCACAGCGCTGCTGCCGCCTTCATCGCCGCCGCCCTGACCTACCGCCACCGCAAGACCAGCAGTTCCCTCCGACCACAAGCGAGGATGAGCCCGTGACTACCCAAGAACCCGAACCCGTACCCGGCAACGGCGAGGCGCCGTCACCACCGCGACACAGTCTGGCGATGACCTTGCTGATGACCCCAGACATGGCCAACTTCTCCGGCAACGTCCACGGCGGCGCCATTCTAAAAATCCTCGATCAGGTCGCCTACGCGTGCGGCAGTGCCTACGCCCGGAGTTACGTCGTCACACTGTCGGTGGACCGCGTCCTCTTCCGGGACGCCATCCACGTCGGCGATCTGGTCACCTTCTCGGCTTCGGTCAACTACACCGGGCGCACGTCCATGGAGATTGGGATCCGGGTCGACACGCTCGACATCATCTCCGGACTCACTCGCCACACCAATAGCTGTTACTTCACGATGGTCGCCGTCGACGCCGACCGCCGTCCCGTCTCCGTGCCGCCGTTGCAGCCCGCGAACTCCGTAGCTCGGCAGCGCTATCAATCGGCCCGGCGGCGGCGCAAGGCCCAAAGGAGCCAGTTCGAGAGTCCGCACAGCTGCCAATGCGGCGCCTAACAACCCCCAAGCTCGCCCGGAGGGGGCGACATCGCCGTTTCAAGGACACGCCGGCCGTCTAGTAGGTCCGACCATCTTCGCGCCGTGACGCGATGATCTGTCCGCGACGGCCCACGCTTCGGCGGATCTGCCCCGAAGCGGAGGTCAGCGCGCATCGAACCAGTCGCGGGCGCCACACCTGACATGCCCAGGTCAGCTGCTGAGCGGAATGACGCGCCGTCCGAACCAGCTCGCCGACTGCCACCGCGGATCGATCTGTGCGCCGGGTCACGCTGATCGCGGCAATCGGGCGACTGGAATGGTCGAACGCGCATGCCGCCACCGAGCGCAGTCCCTCAGTGATCAGACCGTCCTCCTCGGCCCAGCCCTGGTTACGTTCGGCACCGAGAAGCCGCCGCAGCTGAGGCAACGAGGTCGGACCTCCACCGGTGCGGACCACGAAGGCCGTGCTGGCCGGAAACAGTTGCGCAGGACGGCTTCTTGTTGCCAGCCCTTGCAGGACAGGGTGGTGCCGTGGGCGGCGCGCACGGGTCGGGGGCCGGAGGTCTGCTCGGTCATGGTGGTGATCCTTCGGATACATGGCGGGTGATCGGCGTTGTTGATCTCCAGCACACCGCATCCGAGGACGTTGCCGTAGAACGGTTTCCGCGATAGCCTCTCGAATCCGAGACCGGTAGGAGAGCGGTGGTGTCGACTGCCTCGCCGGCGGTGGGCCGATCCCTGCAAATGCCGCTTGCGCTGGCGGCGCGCATCGAGCTTGTCAAGATTTCTGTGTAAGTGGCAGGTTTACAGGTAGGGGTTGAGACGTTCGGGGTAGGTCAGGACGAGCGCGCCGAGTGTTTGTTTCCAGCCGTTGGTTTGGGCGCCTTGAATGAGTCGGGTGTGGTGGGATCGGTCTCCGGTGCGCAAGGGGGCGTCGATGTACTTTTGGCGTTCCCGAGTGCGTTTGTCCTCGATGTTGCAGATCGCCAGCCACAGCAGTTTGATCGCGGCCTGGTCGTTGGGGAAGTGCCCGCGTTTCTTGATGAGCTTGCGCAATTGGTAGTTCAGCGATTCGATCGCATTGGTGGTGTAGATGACCCGTCGCACCTCGGGCGGGAACGCCAGGAACGGGGTGAACCGTTCCCACGCGTTACGCCAGGCCACGATCGTCGTTGGATGCTTCTGCCCCAGAGGGG
>NZ_JBOGDD010000409.1:0-5866 GCF_050701675.1 Mycobacterium sp.
TGGTAGACGTGGGCGTCGGAGCCACGACCCACCGCGCCGGGCAGTGGTAGCGAGTTGATGCCTTGAAACGCGCACCCGGTGGCGGTGAGTGCCACGCAGGTGCCCGCGGTGAGCAGCCGGCGTGCCAGGGCTCGACGCGTGCGCCAGCGAATCGGCGTTGCGGTCATCATGACGGTGGTGTCCCCTCGGTAGTCGGCCGCGCTGGGTCCGGGCCCGGCGGGGGTGGCGCCTCAGCGGGAAGCAGAAGACCCGGCAGGCTAGGGGTGCCCTGGTCGGCGGCGGGCGCTGCCGATGGGGGTGACCCTTGGATCGGGGGTCCGATGCGCGGTGGGTCCGTCGGCACCGGGGCGCCGGGAAACAGGGCCGGTATTGGTGGCGTGTTGGGGCGATCCGGCGCCGAGAACGGGCCGGTGGAGGGGCCCATGCCTGGGGGCGGCGGGACGTCGCCGTTCAATCCGGTGTAGGCGGACACCGCCGGGGGGTCCTCCAGGGGTCTCGGAACTCCGCCTGCGCCGCCCGGCGCCAAATTGGGATCGGCATAAATGATGTTGTGCGGGTCGGCCGACTTGGCCAGGTACGGATCTAGCGGAACCGGAATGTAGTTCAGGTTCAGCACTCGCAATGCCGGACCGAGGTAGTCGTTGCACAACTTGGCGGCCTCCGGAGCAGTGACGTTCGCCGTAGCGCCAATCGCGCCGCAGACGAACTGCATGGGGCTAGCCAAGTTGGGGATCGAGAATCCACCACGGGCCGTGCCGGTGTCCGGGTCATAGATGTTGTAACCGTTGGCGAAGGCGTTGGGCGCGACGTGCAGCACCTGTTCGAGATCCTTCTTCACGTCGACCAGCGTCTGCGTGACGTCCTTGAGCCCTTGGAGTTGCTTGGCGGTCCGGTGTCTGGTGTTCGCGACGAACCCCTTCACCGCGGTGATCGCCCCCGAGAGTGTCGTCAGCGCGGCGTCGAGGTCGGACTTGCTTCCGTCGAGAACGCTGGACAGGGTCGCCAACCGGTTGTTGAACGCCACGATCTGTTCGTTGCTGTCCCGCAGTGCGGTGACGAAGACCTGCAGGTTCTTGATGATGCCGACGAAGTCGCCGCCACCCTCCGCCAGTATCCGGCCCACCCCGGAGAGCTGCTTGAGCGTCTCACGAAGCTTTTCGCCGTTGCCGTCCAGTGCGTTGGCGGCGCTGTCGATGAACCGGCCCACCGAGGTGGCCGACACGTCACTGCTGGGTCCCAGATCGGTGGCGAGACGCTGGAGTTGGGTCTTCACCTCGTCCCATTCGACGGGTACGCCGGTCCGGTCCAAGGGAATCACCGCCCCGTCGGCCATCTTTGGGCCACCACCCGATGACTTGTAGGAGGGAGTCAACTGCACGTAGCGCGCGGCAACGAGGTTCTGGGCGACGATCACGGCCTTCGCGTCGGCCGGAACGGGCACCTTGGCGTCGATGCTCAGGATCATCTTGGCCTGATTGCCCTGCGGCTCAATCGAATCGATGGTTCCGACCTTGACACCCGCGACTCTGACGTCGTCACCGGGATAGATGGCCGTGGCCGTCGGGAAGAACGCCTCGATCGTAGTGGGCGCGAAGTACGCGGCGCGGATGGCGAGGAAGCCTCCTCCGATGAGCGCGATGACCAGCATGCCTACCACGGCGATCCGTAACCGTCTGCGTGCAATCACCGTGGGCCTCCGGGGATTCCGTTGTACGGAAGTGGCAACTCGGCGCGAGGGCCGCTCTGCTCCGGTGGTGCTCCGGCGAACGCGCCTCGACGAAATCCGAACGCGTAGTCGAGGAACGGCTCCAGCAACGAACCTGGCAGGACGTTCGGCACGTAGGCGGTGTAGTAGAACCCGCTGGACACGGCTTCACCTAGGGTGGTCTGGAACTTGGCGGCACCGGGGATCGCCTTGGCGAGATTGTCCCGGTTGCGTTCGAGCACTTCGTTCAGGTCGTTGAGGCGGTCCAGCGTCGGCGCCAACTCCTTCTCGTTGTCCGACACCAGCCCGATCAACTGCTTGGAGACCGATGACGTGTGGGCGAGCAGGTCGACGATCGCCTGGCGGCGTTCGACGAGCACGGCCAACAGGTCGTTGGCGTTCAGGATGAGCGAGTTCACCTGCTGGCTTCTGTCGGCGAGGATTCCGGTGACGTCCGAGGCGTTCTTGAGCAGCTTTCCCAGCGTCTCGTTGCGGCTGTTCAGTGACCGGGACAGCCGACTGAGACTGTCGAACGTCGGGCCCAGTTGTGGCGCAATCGAATCCAAGGTACTCGACAGCGTGTCGAGCGACTGGTTGAGCTGCTGAGTATCCGTACCCGCGGTATTGGACGTCAGCTCCCCGACCGCGTCACTCAGGGAGTAGGGCGAGGACGTCCGCGAGACGGGGATTGCCTGGATGCGGTCCAACCTTCCCTCACCCGCTGATTCCAGCGTCAGCACCCGTTTCCCCAGAAGCGATCCGGTCTTGATGTGCGCCAAGGTCTGCGAGCCGAGCGGATACCTGCTCTCGATGGTGAATCCGACTAAGGCGACGCCGTCGTCGAGCGAAACATCGTTCACCGCACCCACTTTGATACCCGACAACGTGACGTCGTCACCGACGGTGATGCCGCCCGACTCGTCGAACAGCGCCTTGTACTGCAACGACGTCGCGTAGGACGCTAGCCGTTCTGGCTGCAGCCCAACGGCGATGATCAGGATGGCGAGCACTACGCCCATGAAACCGATCCTGATGAGGTTCTTCGCCCGGTATTTCAGCATTAGGGCTCGGCACACCTTCCGTTGTCTTGCTTCACGAACGGGAAGAACGACGCCTTGCCCTGCAGGTCGGTCACCTTGAACGAGAGTTCGCAGATGTAGTACTGGACGAAGGAGCCGTAGGCACCGATCCGGGCGAGTTTGCGATAGTTGCCCGGCGCTCGCTGTAACGCCCCGTCGAGGTAGGCCTTCCCGTCGTCGAGCAGCGGGGCGAGTCGGTTCAACTGGTCGACGGTTGCCGCCAGGGGTGGGCGCGATTGAGTCAGCAGGTCCGCCAGTGAGGCTGTTCCGTTGTCGAGCGAGGTGATGGCGGTGCCAATCGGGTCACGGTCACGTGAGAGCCCGGTGATGAGTTTCTCGAGTCCATCGATCGCGCTGGAGAACTTGTCGCCGTCCTTGGAGATCGTGGTCAGAACGGTGTTGAGGTTGTCGATCAACGCCTGCACGGTCTGATCGTCGTCGCCCAACGCGTTGGCGAACGACGAGGTCTTGGTCAACAGGGAGTTCAGGGTTCCCCCCTCACCCTGGAACACCTGTATCAGCGAGCCAGTGAGTGCATTCACGTCCTGCGGGTTGAGCCCCTGCACGACGGGCTTGAGGCCACTGAGGAGCAGGTCCAGGTCAAGCGCAGGCTCGGTCCGGTCTTGCGGAATCTGGTAGCCAGGCGGCAACAGCCGGGTGGACCCGGGACCGTCGATCAGGTTGAGGAAGCGGTCACCGGTGAGGTTGAGGTAGCGGATCTCAGCTCTGGTGCCGCTGGTCAGCGCGACGTTGCGGTCGGCGTCGAAGTCGACGAGCACCGTGCGGTCCGAACGCAGCGACACATCGGTCACGGTCCCCACCCGGATGCCGGCCACCCGCACCGTGTCGCCGGACTTCAGCCTCGAGGCGTCGGTGAAGACCGCCGAGAAACCGTTGGTGGATCCGGTTCGGTACTGCCCGAAGGTGAAGAACAGGAACACCGTCAACAGCGACATGACCGACGCGAAGATGACGAACTTGACGAGCATGCCCCGCGAGCCCGTCATCCGGGTTGCCCGATCTGTGCGGAGTTGCGCGGGGGCCCGTCGATCGGTCCGAACAGCAACTGCTTGAGGCGGTCGGAGTTGAGCAGCAATCCCTGGTTCCCGTAGGCCCACGGGTTGGCCCCGACATCGGCTACGAGGAAGGGCGGGCGGAAGTTGTCCGGCACGACGGGAAGGTGTTGGTCTTTACACGACGGACCGCTCTTGGCCGCCACCTTTGGCAGGTCCTGGGGGTAGCGGTAGCGCTCGACGCCGAAGGTGAAGTTGGTCTCCACCTTGATGCCTGGCCGGTCGAGTGGCGGGATGCGAAGGAATGGGATGAGTCCCTGAAATCCACATCGGATGTTCTCCTGGTACTGCGCCGTGAGAGCCGTCGTGGGGACGAGCATCCGGAGGTCGTCGGTGAGGGCTTGGCGGTTGGTGCCGACTACGTCGGTGCCGGTGTCGGCCAGACCGATCGCACTCAGCAGGAACGCATCGAGGTTCTTCTGTTGATCGATGACCGTGTTGCTTAGTCTGGTGGTGTTGTCGAGGACGTCGACCAGATCCGGGGCGGCGTCGGCGTAGGCGTTCAACGCAGTTGGCGCGACCTCGAGATCGCGGTTGACGTTGTCGAGGCTGGGATTGATCTGCTGCAGGAAGTGGTCGAAGTCGGTCACCGTCTGACCCAGCTTTTCCCCGCGTCCCTTCAATGCCCCCGAGATCGCGGCGAGGGTCTGATTCAGCTTGACGGGGTCGACGGCTTTGAGCACCGAGGTGAGTTGCTGAAACAAGGTATTGGTTTCCACCGTCACGTGGTCGGCGCTGACCTGCGCGCCCTCGGCCAATGGCGTCGGGGACCGCGTGGAGGGTGCGGCCATCTCGACGAACTTGGCGCCGAACACCGTCGAAGAGGTGATGTCGACGGACACGTTGGACGGAATGTACTTCAGTGCACTGGGATCCATCGCCAGGTGCAGAACCGCCTTACCGTCCGGCCGGACCTCGATCGAGTCGACCTGACCGACCTGAACACCGTGCATCTTCACCTTGGCTTGCGGGTTCATCACCAGCCCAGCCCGGTCGGAGACCACGGTGACCGGTACCGTTTGGCCGAAGTCGCCATTGAACATGCCGATGGCGAAGACGACGATCGCCACCAGGGCGACGACAGTGGCCAGGCCGACCAGGGGGCGGATGGCTGATCGCGACATCGGTGTCCTTTCCCTAGCCCGAGAGGTTGAAGTTGCCGTTGGAGCCGTAGACGGCTAGGGACACCAGCAAAGTCACCGACACCACGATGATCAGCGACGTGCGCACCGCATTACCAACTGCGACACCGACACCGGAGGGTCCGCCGGTGGCGAAGTAGCCGTAGTAGGTGTGCACCAGCAGGATCGCCAAGGCCATGCAGATGGCTTGGAAGAACGACCACAGAAGGTCGATCGGGTTCAGGAAGGTGCCGAAGTAGTGGTCGTACAGCCCGCCTGACTGACCGAAGAGCACCACGGTGGTGAACCGGGAGGCGATGAATGACAGGATCACCGCGATCGAATAGAGCGGGGTGATCGCGATCATCCCGGCCACGACGCGGGTGGAGACGAGGTACTCGATCGGCGGGATGCCCATCGATTCGAGGGCATCGATCTCCTCGTTGATTCGCATCGCGCCCAATTGTGCGGTCACCCCGGCGCCGAAGGTGGCGGCTAGGCCGATGCCCGCCACCACCGGCGCAGAGATCCGCACGTTGATGAACGCCGCCAGAAACCCCGTCAACGCCTCGATACCGATGTTGCCCAAACTCGAGTAGCCCTGCACGGCCAGCGTGCCGCCTGTGGCCAGGGTCAGGAATCCGACGATCACCAAGGTGCCGCCGATCATCGCCAAAACGCCTGCACCCATGGAGATCTCGGCGATCAGCCGGATGACTTCCTTGCGGAAGTGGGCTACTGCGCGCGGCGTTCCCCCGATGGCCTTGCCGAAGAACAACGTCTGATCCCCGATGCGCCCCAACGCCCCGACCGGACGGTTGACCGTGCTGACCAACCGCGGGAAGCGGCTGCGCACCACCTGCATCGTGCCCATGCCCCGGCGCCCCT
>NZ_JBOGDD010000410.1:0-10011 GCF_050701675.1 Mycobacterium sp.
GCACGACCATGGTCAAGCTGGTCGAGGTGGACTCCTCGAACTTCTCGCCGATGTGCAGCATCCCCGACTGTGACGGCGCGTAGGTCGGCACCATCGGGCCCGCGAGTTCCTCTGCGACCCTTTCTACTTGGGGGATGAAGGTATTGGTGCTCACGGCGAGCAATGCCCAGAACACCACGATCGGCACCGAGAGGACGCGGACCGTTCTGGCGACGAACGGGCGCTTCGCCTGATGCGCGCTCACGCGGACTTCACTCTGCAGGTGACGTCAGCGTCCTGACGGGTGGCCGACTGTTCGTCGCGGACCACGCCGTTGACCAGTATCCGACAGCCGACCTCACCGCCCTGGACTTGCGCCGAGATACTGCCGGACACCACCGTCAGCGTGGTCGTCTCGGTATGTGACCACGGCAATTCCGTCAGATCAACCCTTTGAGGGTGTCCATCGACGTCGATGTAGGAGAGCATCCCGCCGTCACCCAATGCGCCGAACAACTGATATGTCAGCTGCTTTGGGGTGAATTGCTCTGGGGCTTGCGGACCGTTCACGGCAATGACCGGAGCCGGGGCTGACAATTGATGCACCTTCCACATGCCCAATGCGCCCACGCCAACCACCACTACCGCGGAGATCGGTATCCAGCCCCTCGTCAGCACCGTCTTGCCGACCGAACGTTGGTTCACGCGATCACCTTTCGAAAGCCGGCCACGAACTTCGCGTGCAGGCTCAGTACGCGACCCGTGTGAGCGCAATCAACACGTCCAGCGGGCCGCCGACCCGGGCCGTGCCACGTGCAGCGAGCGACTGCCCGCTGAGCGGCGCCTTCCCTGCGATCCCGAATCACGTCGCCGTCGAAGAGCGTACGGCGGTCTACACGGTTGATACAGTCGCATATGAGTCAATCGTATGCAAGCTGGTCGCGGCTGCGACGAATTGAGGTACGAAACGATTAGCCCACGAGCCGCGGACTGCACGGCGGAGGTCAGAGGGTCCCCTATCGCGCCCTCGCCACCGCACCACGGCCCGGCCACCCGTGCCCCCGCCGGGACGATCCCCCATCGCCGGGCGGGGGCCCATCCCCACCGTTGCGGCGTGGCTCGACGAGCTCGGCCTGTTCGGACTGCGGAGCTATGAGAAGTGCGTGCATGTAGAGGCCTTCGGGCTACCCACCGCTCAGGTGGCACTGTTCCCACGGCATCTCTGGGCGAAGGGCGGATCTAGTACGGCAGAGGAGAATCGGTCGTTCTCGCCGTGGTGGCCGCCCGTACGTCACTGCTGCGCGGCAACCGGGTTCAGCGGGCTGCCCCGGTCGACCAGCTCCTGGCCTGAGCCGCTCAGCGGCAAACACATGGCACCTGCTGGCGCGTCCGCTCGACAAGCCCGTCGGAACTGGTGGAACGTGCACGGCGACGGTGCCGTTCTTCGGGCACCAGCGCGGATGTTCGTTCTGCGAGGTGTTGGCGTCGCGAGGATGCGATCACATAGAGTATCCAATATCCGTTGAAAGCGAGAGTCGATGCCACCGCGAACTGCGACCAGACGCGATCAGACACCCAGCGAACCGGGCAGGGGACAGCGGTCGGACTTCGTCCGGCCCAAGACCGCCCAGCAGGCCGTCGCCGAGGCGATCCGGCAGGACATCACCAGCGGGAGGCTCCCGCCGGGCAGCTGGATCGTCCAGGACACCCTTGCCGAGCAGTTCGGGCTGTCGCGCATCCCCATCCGGGAGGCCCTGAAAACCCTCGAGGGCGAGGAGTACATCACCTACGTCCCGCACACTGGGTACCGGGTGGCCAAGCTCGGCCTCGAGGATCTGACCGAGGTCTTCGTACTCCGCGAGATCCTGGAGGAGACGTTGATTCGCGACGCGATGCCCCGCGTCGTCGACGAGACCGTCGAAGCGATGCGGCTCGAGATCGCCGAGATGGACCGGGCCGCTGCCGCCAACGACCTCATCGCCGTCGGCATGGCGAACCGGCGGTTTCACTTCCTCACGTTCGGGGAGAGCCGGATGGCGCGCACGAAGCGAATCGTCACGCAGCTGTGGAACACTGCCGACGCGTACCGCCCTCTCTACTCACACCTGATGGATCTTTCCAAGGTGAACAGTGAGCACGTCCTGATGGTGGACGCCATGGCCGTCCGTGACGTCGAGAAGATGGTCGCGTTGAACCACGAACACCGCGTGCAAGCCATCGGCCATCTGCGTGAGATCCTCGGCCGGGAAGAGGCCGGCGAGGAGTCGTGACGGCCGTCGACCGGTTGGCGGCCCTCGGCCTGCAGGTCCCGGCGCCCGCCACACCCAAGGGTGCGTACTTCCCAAGTCGCTTGTGCGGCAACCAGTTGTGGATCAGTGGGTGCACCGCACGCCGATCGGACGGTCCGGGCCTGCTCGGTGTCGTCGGCGAGGACGTGTCGCCGGAGGATGCGAACGGGCAGGCGAGGGTGGCGGCGCTGAACCTGATCGGCGCCATCGACGGTGCGGTCGGTCTCAACGCGGTCACCGCGCTGGTGCATCTGCGCGGATACGTCCGGGCGGCCCCGCAGTTCGATGCCCATCCGGCGGTCATCGACGGTGCCTCGCGGCTGCTGCTCGAGGTGTTCGGCGAAGAGTGCGGTGCGCATGCGCGCACGGCGATCGGGGTCGCGTCGCTGCCGGGTGGGGCTTGCGTCGAGCTGGAGCTGGTCGTGTCGGTCGTGCGCTGAGTCAACCGAGCCGTTCGACCGTCCGGCCGATCGCGAGGCCGAGGGCCAAGCCGGCCAGCGCCGTCAGCGCCAGCCTCACCCGATCGTCGGACCATCGATCCGGTGCCGAAGCGGCAGGCCGCGCAACGGTCGGGACGTCGGCGGCGTCGACACCGGCGATCGTGGCGTTCAGCTGGCTGACGAACCGGCCGATGATCCGATTGCTCACCTGCGAGATGACACCGCTGCCGAATTGCGCGATCCTGCCGCCGAGTTCGAGGTCGGTCGTCACGGTGACGGCACAGCGGTCCGCGCTCTCGCGGGCCAGCATGGTCACGGTGGCTTCGGCCGAGCCGTTGCCCTTGCGGTCGCGGGCCTGGCCGCGCACCACCATCTCGTGCGCGGTGTCGTCGCGGCTGACGATGGTCGCGGTGCCGGACAGGGTGAGCCCGACTGGGCCGACCTTGACGGCGACACTGGCCTGGAAGTCGTCGCCGTCTTGGCCTTCGATGGTGGCGCCGGGAATGCACTCGGCGACACGGCCGATGTCGGTCAGCGTCGCCCAGGCGACATCGAGCGGTGCATCGACGGAGAAGTCGTTGACGAGGCGCAAGGACCAGGCTCCCATCCGGGTTTCACGGTTCCGGTTGTGTGATCTGGAACCATCCAACTACGATTGGATCCGATATCCAAATTATCCGATGCGGAGGATGGCGACATGCTGAGCAAGGGAGTCGGACTGTTTCCCACCGAACCGGTGGAAAAGATGCGCGAGTACGTCCGGCTCAGTGAGTCGCTGGGCTATGACCATGTCTGGTTCGGCGACTCGCAGAACATCTGGCGGGAATCCTCCACCGTGATGGGCGCCGCGGCCGTCGGTACCGAGAAGATCATCCTCGGCACCGGGGTGACCAACGCCGTCACCCGGCACACGTCGTTGCTCGCGTCGACATGGGCGACGTTGGCCGAGTTCACCGGTGGCCGAGTCGCTCTCGGTATCGGCACGGGCGACTCGTCGTTGCGCACGATGGGCCTCAAGCCACTCAAGCTCGCCGAACTCGAGGAATCGATCCGTCAGCTCCGTGCCCTGTTCAACGGCGAGAAGGTGGTCGAGCAGACCAGCGGCGCCGAGTATCACCTCAACTATCTGTCGGGGCCGGTCGAGATCCCGATCTACGTCGCGGCGTCCGCGCCGAAGATCCTGCGAATGTCGGGCCGCATCGCCGACGGCGTCATCGTGCTCGTCGGAACCGCCCCGCACTTCATCGAGGCGGCCCTGCAGACCATCGAAGCCGGCGCCGCCGAGAGCGGCCGCACGCTCGACGACCTGCACATCGTGCTCTGGACGCCGACGGCGATCGACGACGACCGCGTGCTGGCGCGTGATCTGGTGCGCGCGCATGTGTCCCGGGTGGCGATCCGGCCCCTGCCCGCGAAAGTCGAACCCGCGCTGGAGAAGGCCATCGACCGCATCCGCGAGAAGTACGACTACTACGAGCACATGGACACCGAAGCCGCGCACGCCGATCTGGTGCCCGACGAGCTGGTCGACCTGTTCGCGCTGGCGGGCACCCGTGCGGAGTGCGCGCAGCGACTCAAGGAGATCGAGGCCCTCGGCATCGATCAGGTGTCGATCGTGCCCTTCGTGCGCCCCGGTCAGAGCCGCGAACAGACGATCAGGACGTTCGCAGAGATCGTCGACGAGCAGCTGCCGTGACCTCGCGCGGTGCCGCCGAAGGTGCCACTCCACGAGCCCATCCGGCTCCGGGAAGTCGGGTGCCCGGCGCGCCACCGCCGTTGAAGAGAGCATTGACACCTGCCGACGGTGTCGCGATCGAGCCGAAACCGTCGGCCGAGGGTCGCGCCGACAGCGGCCCACCGGCCCAGGGGTCGCATCCGGCCGCGCCTGCGATCTCAGGCAACCGCCCGTTCGCCGCCGTCGCGATGCTCGGAATTGCGCTCGGCCTGGAGGTTTCGGGGCTTCTCGCGGCGAAAACGCGGGCTAGGCGGCGGCATGGGAACGCCACCAAATGTTGACGTAGATCACACCTTCTCGTATAGAATATCCAATATTCGCTCACTCCCGGAGGTCTTCTCGGATGTCACGGTTCCCGAAGTGTTTTGCGGCGGTATCTGCGGTCCTCGCGCTCGTCATGGGTGCAACGGCATGTGCCGACGAGTCAGCGGCGCCCGCAGCGGGCGGCGGCAAGGACACGTTGAGCATCTCCGCGACCGGCGTCGACAGCCTGCCCTTCATGGCGATCCTGCAGGTGGGCATCAACAAGAAGTGGTTCGAGGACGAGGGCCTGAAGGTCGACCTCTACTCCGGCGGCGGTGGCGGCAACACCTTGCGGGTGGTCACCAGCGGTGACGCTGACATGGCGATCGCAGGCAACAGCTCGGTGCTTCTGGCTGCGCAGCAACCGAATTCGAACCTCAAGGTGGTCGCACCGTGGTTCCAGGTGAACGACTTCTCCTGGATCTGCCCGCCAGGGCGCAACGTCGACGGAGCCACACTGGGCTTCAGCTCGGCTGGCTCGTCGACCGAGTTGCTGGCCAAGGGCCTGGAGGGCAAGTTGCCGGGAGTGAAGATACAGGCGGTCGGGGCGATGGGCGACAACTGGACCGCGGCCAAGGCCAACCAGATCACCGCCGGCTGGGCGATGCAGCCTTTCATCGCCGACAAGCAGGCATCCGACAACGCGCAGATCCTGGTCAACTCCCGGGACGTGCTCGGCGACCTTCCCGCCGACCTGGTCGCGGTCAACTCTCAGTACGCCGACGCCAACCCCAACAACCTCAAGGCCTTCTTCAAGGTCACGAACCGCCTGAACCAGTGGGTGGTGTCGGACCCCGACGCGGCGGCCACGGAACTGGCGCCGTTGGTGGGGGTCACGCCCGAGGTGATGAAGGCGGCCTTCAAGAACAGCCCCGACCTCGCCAAGGGCTACTCGCTGCAGGTCGACGCCAAGGGCCTCAAGAACTTGTCGGACCTGATGGTCGCCGCCGGTCAGATCCAGACGCCGATCGACTGGGCGAAGGTGATGGACCAGCAGTACCTTCCCGAGGACGCCCGCACCGACTTCTGAGTAGCAGCAGAGACCGCATCGACCATCCCATCGGAGAGGCAGATCTGTGGAACCGCAAGGCATCCAGATGAAGAACGTGTCCGTCGTGTTCGACACGCCTGCCGGGATGATGACGGCGGTGACCGACATCGACCAGCACGTGCCACACACCAGCTTCGTCTCCATCGTGGGGCCCAGCGGGTGCGGCAAGTCGACACTGCTGGCCGTCGTCTCGGGGCTACAGAAGGCCTCAACGGGCAAAGTCAGCGTCGGCGGCAAGCCCGTGACGGGGCCCGACCCCAAGATCGGCGTGGTGTTCCAGGAGGACTCCACGCTGCCATGGCGCACCGTCGAGGAGAACGTGTGCTTCGCGATGGAGATGATCGGTGTGCCGAAGGCTTCGCGACGGCTGCGCGCCAAGGAGGCGATCGACCTCGTCGGTCTGCGCGGCTTCGGAAAGTCCTACCCCTCACAGCTTTCCGGTGGCATGCGCCAACGCGTAGCCCTCGCGCGCACCCTTGCAGTGCAGCCGGAAGTGGTGCTGATGGACGAGCCGTTCGCGGCACTGGACCAACAGACCCGTCTCTTCCTCGGCGCCGAGGTCCGCCAGATCTGGGCGCGTACGCACCAGACGATCATGTTCGTCACACACGACATCTCCGAGGCAATCCTGCTGTCGCAACAGGTTTGGGTGATGTCCTACCGACCGGGCACCATCATCGACGTGGTCGACATCGACCTGCCCGACGATCGTGATGCCGGGGTGGTCTCGACGCCACGGTTCAACGAACTACACAACCGGATCTGGGGTTCGCTGCAGGCCGAATCGATGCGAGGCTTCCAACAGCAGGAGGTCGCTGCGACGTGACGGCTTCCTTCGTGGCTGCAAACGACGTGCCGACCGAGGCCGTGCCGCAACCCGGTGTTCAGCCGGCGCGCACCGGCCGAAGGCGCCGGATGGGCAATCTGGTGTTCAGCACGCTGTCCACCATCGGTCTGGTCGTCCTCGGTATCGGCATCGCCGAGATCGGCGCCGAGGCCGGATGGTGGAGCGAGCAGGTGCTGCCCGCACCGTCGACCGTCTTCGCCGCACTGGGCACCCTGATGACGAAGGCTCAGTTCTGGGACGATTCCAAGCGCACCGGTATCGAGGTCGCGGTGTCGATCGTCTTCGGCAGCCTGCTCGGACTGACTGCCGGGCTGTTGTTCTGGAAACTGCCTCTGGTCGGACGGATCTTCGAGCCCTACTTGGTGTCGTTCTACGCGGTTCCGCTAGTGCTGTTCTACCCGGTCATGATCGTGCTGGTTGGCATCAACGCGATGTCGGTGATCATTCTGGCCACGATCATGGCGGCCATCCCGATGGCGCTCAACACCGCGGTCGGGCTGAACACGATGCCACCGGTGTACATGAAACTGGCGCGATCGTTGCGGGCGTCGCCGCGTCAGACTCTGCTGACCATCGCGATTCCCGCGGCGGGCCCGTTCATCGTCGCTGGCCTGCGGCTCGCCGTCGTCTACGCGCTGATCGGGACCATCGCGATGGAGTTCACCACCGCGCAGGCCGGGCTCGGGTATCGGATCCGCTACCTGTACGAGATCTTCGACAACACGCAGATGTTCGCCTACATCGCTGCGGTGGTGTTGTTGTCCTGCCTCCTCACCGTGCTCCTCGCCCTGGTGGAACGTCTGTTGCTACGGGGGAGGAACGCATGACCGTCACATTGCCGGACGTCGCCGTGCCCCAAGCACGGCGCCAGGACCAGATCCGCAAAGTTCTGAGCAACCAGTTCGTCGGCTCTGGGCTACTGGCCGTGCTGGTGGTCATCGGCTGGGGGATCGTGTCGGGGTTGACATTCGTCATTCCCTCGCCCGTGCAGACCGCCGCCGTTCTGGTCCGGAATCTGTCCGACCCGGCGTACCTGTTCGATCTGCAGGTCACGGCGCAGTCGGTGCTACTCGCGTTCGTCATCGGCACCGCGATCGGCGGCGGCCTCGGATTATTCCTAGGCCTCTCGCAGCGGCTGCGGCTGATCTTGGAGCCGCTCATCATCATCCTCAACGGCATCCCCAAGATCGTCCTGTATCCGGTGCTGCTGCCGATCTTCAGCCTGTCGGGTTCCAAGGTCGTCATGGGGGTGCTCTTCGCTCTGTTCCCGGTGTTGATCAACGTGTCGACCGGCGTACAGGAGATTCCACGCGTCTACTGGAAATTGGCGAAGTCGGTGCAAGCCAACCCGTGGCAGACGTTGGTGCACATCATCTTTCCCGCCATCCGTCGGCCATTGCTGACCGGCGTCCGGCTGGCCGTCAGCCTGTCCGTCGTCGGTGTCGTGTTGTCGGAGTTCTTCGCCACCCGCCGCGGCCTCGGACGGGTGGTGTTGCAGGCCTACAGTCACGGCGACTATCCGTCCATGGTCGCGACGATCATGCTGCTGATCACCATCTCGTTCGCGATCTCGATTGCGCTCTGGCAGTGGGAGAAGCGAATCCATTGAGCGACAACGCAACATCCGCGGGCTACATCGGCAGCTCGGTGCGGCGCCGTGAGGATGAGCGCTTGCTCGTTGGCCGCGGGCGGTTCATCGCCGACCACGCCGAGGGTGCCCACCACGTCGTGTTCGCCAGGTCCGCCGAGGCGCACGCGAGAATCTTGAGCGTCGACACGACGGTGGCCGAACGGATGCCCGGTGTGCTCGGCGTCTACGTGGCCGGGGATCTGGGGCTGACGGGCCTGCCGATTCCGCCGCTGACCAGACCCGACGACGTCTTCAGTGCCGCCACCTCTTGTGTCCTGGCCGAGCAGCGGCTGCCGATTCTGGCCGACGACGTGGTGCACTACGTCGGGCAGCCAGTCGCCATGGTGATCGCCGAGGACAGGTACCTGGCCGAGGACGCCCTGGAGAACATTCGAATCGACTATGCACCAATGCCTCCCGTCACAGATGCCGTCGCCGCGCTCGAACCGGACAGCCCGGTGCTGTTCTCGCATCTGAGCAGCAACGAGGCGGCTCGGATGGACTTCTCGTTCGGTGCTTCAGAGTATGCCTTCGCGGTCGCCCACCGGGTCGTCACCGGCGTCTACCGAATGAACCGGCACGGCGCGGTGCCACTGGAATGCCGCGGCGTCCTTGCACGTTTCGACGGCAGACGCGGGCGGACCGAGATCACCACGTCCACCCAGGTCCCGCACATGGTGCGCAACGCCATCTGCGCGGTGACGGGTTGGGCCGAGGCGGAGATCAAGGTCTCGGTGCCCGACGTCGGCGGCGGCTTCGGCACGAAGGCCAACGTGTACGGCGAGGAGATCATGCTCGCCGTGCTGTCGCGGCTCACCGGGTACACACTCATCTGGGTCGAGGACCGACAGGAACACCTGGTGGCCAGCGCGCAGGCGCGGGATCAGCTGCACCACACCAGGATGGCCGTCGACGTCGACGGCCGCATCCTGGCCTGGGAGGACGACTTCGTCGTCGACATCGGGGCAGGCAGTCTATGGGTCGCGGGCATCGTCGCCAACACGGCGATCCATCTTCTTGGGCCGTACCGGATCCCCGCCGCACACATCAGCGGACGCGCCGCGCTCACCAACAAGACCCTGGTGGCCCAGTACCGCGGAGCGGGCAGGCCCGAAGCGACGTTCGCGCTGGAACGCACGCTCGACGCTGCCGCGCTCGAACTCGGCATCAGCCCCGCCGAGATACGGCGGCGAAACCTATTGATCGCCAACGACATGCCCTACCCGAGACCGATCCCGTACCGCGACGGGGTGCCGATCTCATATGACGGCGGCGACTACCGGGCATGCCTGGAATCCGTGCTGGAATCGCTTCCGGCGACGGAGGTCGCGCGGTGCGCAGCAGCGAACCCCGACTTACGGATCGGATACGGGTTGGCGTCCTACCTCGAGGCGACGGGCAGGGGTCCGCACGAGACGGCGCGGGTGCGGCTGCTCTCCGACGGGCGGATCGAGGCGACTGCGGGTTGCGCGTCCGCCGGCCAGGGGCACGAGACGACGTTCGCGCAAGTGGCCGCCGAGGCGCTGGGCGTGCCGATGGACCGGGTGAGCTTCGTGCCGTCCGACACCGAGCGTCTGCCTGAAGGGGTCGGCACGTTCGCTAGTCGCTCGGCTGTCCTCGCCGGATCCGCAGTTCACCAGGCCGCATTGCAGCTCGTCGATGTCGCCACGGGCCGCGTCGCGGCACTGCTCGGCGTGCCGCCTTCCGACATCCGTTACAGCAAGGGACGATTCTGCAC
>NZ_JBOGDD010000411.1:0-2961 GCF_050701675.1 Mycobacterium sp.
GTTGAGGACGCCGAGTTGTTCGTCGACGAGTCGGCGCACGTGCGGGTGGCTGTGCCCGACGGCGGGAACGTTGTTGTATGCGTCGAGGTACTGGTTGCCGTCGGCGTCGTAGAGCCAGACCCCGTCACCACGTACCGCGACGACGGGGTGCCGGTAGAACAACCGATAGCTGGGCGCGAGGACGGCTTCGCGGCGGCGGATGAGGTCTTGAACGTCGCCTCCCAGGCCGTCGATGTCAGATCCGTCGAAGGCGTTGGCCATGTGGAGTGTCTTCGAATTCACAATTCTTCCTTGACTTTTCAATTGGATAATCGAGATGAACGGGATCAGGTGAGCTTCGCTGAACGATAGATCGCGGCGATCGTCACGTCGCGGGCCCGGCGGGCCGCCACGGCGAGGTCGATGTCGACCTCGACCAATCGGACGGTATTGGGCGCCTGCATCTGGGCCAGCGTGTCGATGTCGACGCCGATGACGGTGCCCATGGTTGCGTAGCCGCCACCGGTGACGCCGTCGCGGAGCAGGCAGATCAACTCTTGGCCGCTGGGCACCTGGATGGATCCGACGGGGTAGCCGAGGTCGACGACGTTACTGGGATCGTCGCCTGCGCCGAAGGGAGCGGCGCGGTCGACGAACTCCAACGGCGGACCGCTGAGCCGGTATCCCACGCGGTTGGCTTCGACGCCGATGACGAAGTCCGACGACAACATCTTCTCAACGCTGACGTCGGTGAATCGGTAGCGGCACAAGCCCATCACCACGCGGATCTGCTGGTGTCTGGCCAGCGAGGGACGTAGCGCCTCGTCGACCGAGTAACCCAGCCGGGGATAGCGCCCGTACTCGTCGGCACACCTGAGCACGTCACCGGCCCGGACCTCGCGCCCCTCGACCCCGCCGATTCCCGACGGCAGGTAGGTGGACCTGCTGCCCATCACCTTCGGTGTTCCAATCCCACCTCGCACGGCGATGTAGCTGCGGGCCCCGGCCAGCATCGACCCCACGGCCAGGACCTGGCCGGCGCGCACCGGCAGTGTCGTCCAGGTCGGCATCTGCACATCGTCGATCCGCAGGTCGACCTCGGCGCCGGTCACTGCCACCACGGTATCGCGGCGGAAATGCAGTGTCGGGCCTATGAATACCGATTCCAAGGTGGCCGCCGCCGGGTCATTGCCCACCAACGCGTTGGCCGCGTGGTGGGAGAGGTAGTCCATCGGCCCGGACGGTGGCAGGCCGATCGCGAAATAGCCGTTACGTCCCTCATCCTGAACCAGGGTCTGCAGGCCGGGCGCCAAGACATCAAGCATGGGTCAACTCGCCGAGAAGGGATGCGTTGTAGGACAGCGGGTCCTCGAAGAATTTCGCGAGGCCGAACTCGACCGGTGCCCGCCGATAGCGGTACGTGCGTTGTTCCACCTCGGCGCGGATAGCGTCGTACTCGTCATGGCCGATGGGCCGGTACTTCACGATCATTCCGGCTTTGGCCAGGACCGGGTCGCCGGCGAAGTCGGGCAGTTCCTGCGCGAGGTCGAACACGGGAGTGGCGGCGCGCCCGACCAGCTGGTAGCCCCCGGCGCCGCGTGCGGGATAGATGGTCGCGAAGGCGCCGCCATGGCCGAGTGCGCGTTCCGGAGTGTCGGTTCGCGGGCGGACGTACTTGGGTGCCTGCAGTTGCATGTCGTCGGGCACCAACTGCATGGACTCGGCGTTGCCCGGTACGAAGCACATGAACGTGACGATGAACGGGTTGCCCGAGTGCGCGGCGATGAAATGCTCGATCGAGTCGAAACCATTGATGCGACTGATGTATTCGAGGTCGGTCTCGGTGCTGGACTGGTGCCGGTCCCGAAATCGCATCGCGGTCTCGGTGCTCCACGGGTCGTTGTAGAAGACCGGGACTTCGAGGATCTCGGTGCTCAGGACCACGTCGGTGGTGTCGACGAGGCGGCGGTGCAGATCGAGTATCGGCTCGCGCAGCGAGCGCGGGTCGCACCGGTCCGGGTCCAGGCGCAGCATGTAGCTCGCGTTCGACGGGCAGATGTCGATGATGCCGTCGATGTCGAGTTCAGCCAGTGCGTCGGTGATCGCCTGGATCCGCAGGGCCCCCGAGAGCGACATGTGCTCGGTGAGTTCGACGAAGACGAACTCCTCCCCGCCGAAGCTCAGCCGCGATCCGTCGGGTAGCTCGGTCATCGGTCGTTCTCGAACACCGACCGGACCTCCACACCGTTGTCGGCGAGCACGCGCCGGACCGCAGTGGCCACCGCGACCACGTTCGGGCGGTCGCCGTGCACGCACACCGTTTGCACCGGCATGGGCACCTCTCGCCCGGACACCGTGAACACAGTGCCGCGGGCCATCCGAAGTGCCTGCTGCGCAACGAGTTCAGGGTCCCGCGCTGCCGGACGTGGTTCGATGATGTTGCGGCCGTCCTCGTCGAAGTCCAGGTCGGCGGCGTTGTCGGCGATGACCGGAAGCCCTTCGACGCGCAGCGCGTCGGTACCGGGTCCGGGGGCCAGCAGCAACGGGATTCCCTTCTGCAGGGATTGCAGGGCGCGCCCGATCGCCACGGCGCGATCGGCGTTGGTGACGATCGACCCGTAGAACGCTCCGTGCGGCTTGACGTGGCTGAGAGTCACGCCGAAGCGGCTGGCCACCCCCATCAATGCCCCCACCTGGTAGAGCACGTAGTCCACCGCGTCGGTGTCGTCGATGACGATCGGGCGCCGGCCGAAGCCCAGCAGGTCGGGAAAGCCGGGATGGGCGCCGATGTTGACGCCGGCCTGGGCGGCCATCTCCACCGCGCGGTGCATCGTCGACGGGTCACCGGCATGCCATCCGCACGCGACGTTGACCGTGGTGACGAGACCGACCAGCTCGGCGTCCTCGCCCAGATTCCACCGTCCGAAGCTCTCGGCGATGTCGGCGTTGATATCGAGTCGCGTGGTCACCGTGGTGTCCTCT
>NZ_JBOGDD010000412.1:0-5651 GCF_050701675.1 Mycobacterium sp.
GGCGGGCCAGCGCCGCGAATTCCATCGCGAGGTAGACCGGATTACGCACTGCCGCAGGTGCAATGCCGAGCCCGACCTGGATGCCGGTGGTGACCGCCAGTGCCGCAGCCACCTGAGCGACGCCACCCGCCAGGCCGAGGTCCTCGCAGAACCACAGGTGGCCGAATCCATTCGCCTCGACCGTGCGGCTCAATGCGATCACGTCTTCGGCAGGTCGTGCGTCGATCTTGAAACCGATCTCGGTCATCTGAATCCACCTCGTCGTCTCGTCGTTGGGTGTCACCGACATGCGGGCCCCAAGCCAGCCTGCCGTGCGGTGCGCCAAGACATAAGGCGCAGTTCGTGAAACAGGCGGACGGAGACGTGCACACGTTGGGTGGGGTGGAAAGTTTGGTGAGGTGATTACGCTCTTGGAGTGATGCAACCACCAATGCGAGTGTCGGACAAACGGTTTCACGAGAGATCGAGATTGACCTTCACCGCCATCGGATTCGGTGGAGCGCCAATCGGCAACTTCAACGGAGTATTCAGCGACGACGACGCGCTCGACATGGTGCCCCAGTCTTGGCGCCACGGCGTCCGGTACTTCGACACCGCGCCTGGATACGGCAACGGGCTCAGTGAGTACCGGCTCGGTCAAGCCCTCCGCCACCTCGACCGGGCCGACACGGTCGTGTCGACGAAGGTCGGCAGGGTCGTCACCCCCGCCAAGGGCGCACCGACGATGAACGGTCAATATCAGGACACTCCGCCGTTCGTCGCGGACTTCGACTACAGCTACGACGGCGTCATGCGGGCGGTCGAGCACAGCATGCAACGGATGCTCACCGACCACTTCGATGCCCTGTTCATCCACGACTGCGATCGCTACACCCACGGCACGTCGCAGCCCGAGTACTTCCGGCAAGCCCTCGTCAGTGCATTTCCGGCATTGGAGTCGCTGCGTGACCAAGGAGTGGTGAAGGCAATCGGCTTCGGCGTCAACGAGACCGACGTCATGACCGAGGCGATCAAGGCCACCGACGCGGATCTGTGTCTTCTGGCGGGCCGCTACACACTGCTCGAGCAGAATCCCTTGGACGAGCTACTGCCCATGTGCGAAGAACGAGGCGTCGGGATCGTCCTCGGTGGGGTGTACAACAGCGGCATCCTTGCGACGGGGCCGGTGGTCGGTGCGCGGTTCAACTACGCGCCCGCGCCGCAGGACGTGCTGGCGCGGGTGGGTGCCATCGAAGAGGTGTGCCTGCGTCACGGAGTCCCGTTGGCGACGGCCGCGCTGCAGTTCGCCCATGCGCACCCGGCAGTGACGAGCATCTGCCTGGGCGCCCGCAACGCCGAACAGCAGGCGCGCAATGCCGAGCTGTTCGAAACGACCATTCCCGAGGAGCTTTGGGACGAGCTGCGGGATGCCGCCCTGATCCGGGAGGATGCGCCGACGCCCTAGTGTCGCGATCCGTCCCAAACGCATAGGGCGGCAATGCGGAGGTTCCGGCGCCATTCGAGCCCGAAGTCACTGTTCCGCCGGGTACCGTTGGGCACCATTACGTTTCAGGCCATGATTCACGAAGAAGCCAGCGAGGAACAAACATTCATGAACACGTCGATGCGTGGACGAGCGCTAGCGCTGAGCGCAACCGCAGCGTTGTGCGCGCTGGCCGGCGGCGTGATGCCGTCGCAGGCCATGGCCGAACCGGCGGACGGGCCTGCGATCACCCAGGCGGTGTTCTTCGGTGACAGCCTGACCGACGCGGGCACCTACGGGTTCCGCTTCACCACCATGCCGGGGATGACCTGGGCCCAACACGTGGCTCAACGACTTGGCCAGTCAACAGAACCCAATGAGCACGTCGCCGCCTACGGCGATGTCTATCAGGGCAAGCCGGGGAGTCCCGGTCCCGGCGGGCTGAACTACGCCGAGGGCGGGGCGCGGGCGAACAGTGCCTACTCCTCGGTATCGGACAATCCCGAGGGAACGCCGATATCCACCGTGGTGCAGGTCGATCGATTCCTGCAGCAGCACGGATCCTTCAACCCCAACCAGGTCGTCACGTTGTACGTCGGGACCAACGACGTCGCCTACAACTTCGATCCGACAAAGGATCCGGATCTCGCACAGTCCCTGCGCGACAACGTCACTCCCGGGGAGGACGTCATGGTCGGTGAGCGGGCCCGGGTGCAGACAGCGGCCACCGACGAAGCCCAGACGGCGTCGAAGATCCTCGCCAACGGCGCGCAACGCCTGCTGGTGTTCAAACTCTTCGACATCAGCAAGGATCCGTGGTTCCGGTCCGACGCCGCTCGCCAGTACGTCGGTGAGCTGGGCGCGGTCTACAACGAGACGCTTCTGGCGGCGCTGCCTGCAGACCCGCGCATCCAGATCATCGACACCGAAGCATTCGTCGACGGACTACTGCAGAATCCCGGCGAGTACGGCTTCACCCACGGCGCCAACGAGGATGCCTGCGCCAAGCTCGATCAGGACTACTGCGATGCCAAGTCGATGAAGTCACCGGATGCCGACCGCACGTATGTCTTTGCAGCCGCGGAGCACATGACCACGCACGCCAACGAACTGCTCGGTGACTACGTGCTGCAGCAGATCGGGCTCGAAGGCTGACGCCCGCGCTACGGCTTGAGCAGCGCGACGACCTTGTTCTCCAGATCGATGGGATCGTCGGAGAACGGATCCATCACCTCGGTCTTGGGCAGCGCCACCTCGGCGTCGGCGAAGTCGCGGTATGTCTTGTCGCCGGTCAGCGTGTGCAACAGATATCCGGTGAGCAGTGCGCGCACGATCTTCTGCGTGCCCTTGTCCGCGCCAGGCAGCTTGACGAGCCGGGACAGTCGGCGGCCCTCGGCCAGCCCGCCTGCCGTCACCTTCTTGGCGCTGCGCAGGGTCGCGGGCTTCCACACCCTGGCCAGCTCGACGGCGTTGGATCGCAGCGACATGGGATCGCCTGGGTCGGCGAGGATCAGGCCGGGCACCTTCAGCGTGGCCGCGGGCTGTTCGGCGGGTGGTCGAGTCACCGAAGGGAACAGCGCGGCGGCGGCCTTGACCCGGCCGGGCATCCCGGCCGCGGCGAACACTGCGGCCGATCCGCCGAAACCGTGACCGACCACACCCAACTTGGTGGGATGGACGCTGATCTTCCCAGGACCCAGCCGGACGCCTGAGACGATGTCGAGCGTCGTGCCCAGGTCGAACGCCAGATTCAGCACCGATGGCGCGATGCCGGTCTCGGTGTTCGGGGCCGCCGCGACGATGCCCCATGACGCAAGATGCTCCAGCGTTCCCGAATACCTGTCGGCCGCGACCAACCAGTCGTGACCGAAGGCGACGCCGGCCAGATTCAACCCCGACGCGGGCGTGTACACGATGCCTGGCAGGCCGGCAAAGGCCAGGTCACCGCGCAGAACCGCGTGCGGGCCCCGATGGGTCAACGCAGCGAAGAGTTTCTTCGTCTTGGCCACCCGATGACCGTAGCTCACACGAAGTCGAGCCGGCTGCTGCACTGCCCCTCCCAGCTGGAGGCTGCATTAAGCTGCAGCGTCATGTGCGGAATCGTCGGCTACGTCGGGCAGCGTCCAGCCCGCGACATCGTCGTCGACGCTCTGCGGCGGATGGAATACCGGGGCTACGACTCCTCGGGTGTCGCGCTGCTGGACGGGCACGGCGGCATGGCGGTACGCAGGCGCGCAGGCCGGCTGGCCAATCTCGAGGCGGCTCTTGAAGAGGCCGATTCGCAGGAGCTGATCGGGAACACCGGTGTCGGCCACACTCGCTGGGCCACCCACGGCAGGCCGACCGACCGCAACGCCCACCCCCACCGTGACGCGGCGGGCAAGATCGCCGTCGTTCACAACGGGATCATCGAGAACTTCGCCGTGCTGCGTGCGGAGTTGGAGGCCACCGGCGTCGAGTTCGCGAGCGACACCGACACCGAGGTGGCGGTCCACCTGGTGTCGTGGCAGTACCACCACGGACCCACCGCGGGTGACTTCGTCGGTTCGGTGATGGCGGTGCTCCCGCGCCTGGAAGGCCACTTCACTCTGGTGTTCGCCTGCGCCGACGACGCCGACACCATCGTGGCGGCGCGACGCTCCACCCCGTTGGTCATCGGGGTCGGCGACGGGGAGATGTTCCTCGGCTCCGACGTCGCCGCCTTCATCGAGCACACCCGGGACGCCGTCGAGCTCGGCCAGGACCAAGCCGTGGTGATCACCGCCGACGGCTACCGGGTCACCGATTTCTACGGCGACCCCGACGTGGAGTACCGCGAGTTTCACATCGACTGGGACCTGTCCGCCGCGGAAAAGGGCGGCTACGAGTACTTCATGCTCAAGGAGATCGCCGAGCAGCCCGCCGCCGTCTCCGACACCCTGCTCGGACACTTCGTCGACGGCCGCATCGTGCTCGACGAGCAGCGGCTGTCCGATCAGGAGCTGCGGGAGATCGACAAGGTCTTCATCGTCGCGTGCGGCACCGCGTACCACTCGGGGATGTTGGCCAAGTACGCCATCGAGCACTGGACCCGGTTACCGGTCGAGGTCGAACTGGCCAGCGAGTTCCGCTACCGCGACCCGGTGCTCGACCGCAGCACGCTGGTCATCGCCATCTCGCAGTCCGGGGAGACCGCAGACACCCTGGAGGCCGTCCGGCACGCCAAGGAGCAGAAGGCCAAGGTGCTTGCCGTCTGCAACACCAACGGCAGTCAGATCCCCCGCGAATGCGATGCGGTGCTCTACACCCGCGCGGGGCCGGAGATCGGCGTCGCGTCCACCAAGACCTTCCTGGCTCAGGTCGCTGCGAACTATCTGGTCGGGCTCGCGCTGGCGCAGGCCCGCGGCACCAAGTACCCCGACGAGGTCCAGCGGGAGTTCGACGAGCTGCAGGGGATGCCCGACCTCATCGCACGGGTGCTGACCTGTATGAAGCCGGTCACCGAACTGGCTCACCGGTTCGCCTCGTCGTCGACGGTGCTCTTCCTCGGCCGACACGTCGGCTACCCGGTGGCCCTCGAGGGTGCGCTCAAGCTCAAGGAGCTGGCTTACATGCACGCCGAGGGCTTCGCGGCGGGTGAACTCAAGCACGGGCCGATCGCGCTGATCGAGGACGGCCTGCCCGTCATCGTCGTGATGCCGTCGCCGAAGAACGCGGCGGTGTTGCACTCCAAGCTGCTGAGCAACATCCGCGAAATCCAGGCCCGCGGCGCGCTCACCATCGTCATCGCCGAGGAGGGCGACGACACGGTTCGTCCGTATGCCGATCATCTGATCGAGATCCCGGCGGTCTCAACACTATTCCAGCCGCTGCTGTCGACCATTCCCCTGCAGGTGTTCGCCGCGGGGGTCGCGCAGGCGCGTGGCTACGACGTCGACAAGCCGCGCAACCTCGCCAAGTCCGTCACCGTCGAGTAAGGGTGGCAGGGGTCGGGCACTTCCGCAGCGACGCCGCCCAAGCTCGCTTTCTCGAGGTCTATCGCACCGGGATGGCCGCGCTGCCGGACGTCGCCGCGTCATTCGACGTGCCAACGGCTTTCGGTACGGTTCGCGCCTACCGGTTCGACGGACCTGCCGATCGCCCGCCGGTGGTACTGCTGCCCGGGCGCAACGCATCCACCCCGATGTGGCGGTCGAACCTGCCTGCGATC
>NZ_JBOGDD010000413.1:0-1791 GCF_050701675.1 Mycobacterium sp.
AGCTTCTGCAGGTCGATGCCAGCCGCCTCCGCCAGCTTCGATGCCTCGCACGCAGCGGCGAAACCGATGTAGGTCAGCATGTTTCTGGCCAGCTTCATCCGGGTACCCGCTCCCGGCTCGCCGGCGCGGACCACCATCGACGCCCACTGCTTGAACACGGGTTTGACCTTCTCGTACGCGTCGTCGTCCGCCCCGACCATGACGGCCAACTCGCCCTTGGCCGCCGCGCCGGCGCCACCGCTCACGGGCGCATCGACGACGTGAATCCCCTTGGGATGCAACTGGTCGGCGAGCTCGGCGGCCGTGGTGGGCTCGATCGTCGAGTGGATCGCGATCACCGTGCCAGGCTTGGCGTGGGCGGCGAGTTCGGTGACGACGGTGCGGACCTGCTCGTCGGTCAGCACGGTCACGCTGATCACGTCGGCGACGGCCACGTCAGCGACGCTGTCCGCCAGGTTGGCGCCGGCTTCGGCGAGCGGGGTCATCGACTCGGCGCGGACGTCGAAGACGATCAGTCCACCGGGCCAGTCGACGAGCCGCTTCGCCATCGGCGCGCCCTGGTTCCCCAGCCCGATGTACCCCAGCTTCAAATCGGTGCTCATCGGATGATCTGGCCTCCGTCGACGTTGAAGATCTGCCCCGTGATCCACTTCGCTTGATCCGAAAGCAGGAACAGGCACATACCGGTCAGATCGTCTACCTCACCCATGCGCGACAACGGAATTCCCTTGACGATGTCGGCGACCATCTCCTGCGGCGTCGTCGTCCGGTTGGCCTCGGTGTCGATGGGCCCCGGCGCGATGGCGTTGATCCGGATGTTCTGTCCGCCGAGTTCGGTGGCCAACTGCTGGGTCAGGCCATTGATGCCGACCTTGGCCAGACCGTAGAAGTTCGAGTACAGCCACGCCGCGGTGGAGGACTGGTTGACGATGGCGCCGCCGCCACGCTTGGCCATCTTGCGGTAGACGGCACGGGTACACAGCAGCGCGCCGTCCATGTTCACGCTCATGAACTTCTTGTAGTAGTCCCAGTCGACGGTGACCAGAAAGTCGAGCTTCATCCCGCCGAAGATCGCGGCGTTGTTCACCAGGTAGTCGATACCGCCGAACTCGGAAAGGGTCTGCGCGGCCATCTCCTTCGCAGAATCGGGATCGCTGACGTCCACCCGCACGGCGAGCGCGGTGCCGCCCTCCCCATTGATCCCGTCGGCCACCTTCTGGGCACCCTCGACGTTGATGTCGGCGACGACGACGGCCGCGCCCTCACGCGCCAGCGCCTCCGCGTACGCCTGGCCGATGCCACCACCGGCACCGGTGACGATCGCCACCTTCTCCTTGAACTGATCGCCGTACAGTCCCACTGGTATCTCCTTAATTCGCTAGCGTGGCAATCGCCTTGGTCTCGAGGTACTCCTCGAAGCCAGCGAGCCCCATCTCCCGGCCGATCCCGGATTGCTTGTAGCCCCCGAACGGCATGTCCGCCGAGTACCAGACGCCGCCGTTGATGTTGACCGTGCCGACGCGCAGCCGTGCGGCTATCCCCGCGGCACGCTCGTCGTCGCCCGAGAACACCGTGCCGGACAGGCCGTACGGCGAGTCGTTCGCGATGCGGACCGCGTCGTCGTCCCCGTCGTGCGCGATGACCGTCAGCACGGGTCCGAAGATCTCTTCCCGCGCGACCTTCGCGCCGTTGTCGAGGCCGGCGATCACGGTGGGCTCGATGAAGAACCCCTTGTCGCGGTCGGCCGGCCGGCCACCACCGCAGGCGAACCGGCCGCCCGCGGCGATCGCC
>NZ_JBOGDD010000414.1:0-2700 GCF_050701675.1 Mycobacterium sp.
ATCCACGACTGGGACGACGAAGAGTCACTGACGATCCTGCGCAACGTCCGTACCGCGATCGCGACCGACGGCAAACTGCTGTTGATGGAACTGGTGCTCCCCGAGGGCGCACCGCATCACCCGGGCATGCTGGTCGACCTCGAGATGCTGGTTCACACCGGCGGGCGTGAACGTACCGCATCCGAGTACGCGGACCTGTTGTCCCGCGCGGGCTTTCGGCAGACCAGGGTCATTCCGACCGCGGGGCCGATGTCACTCGTCGAAGCCGTCCCGGCACAGTCATGACTGCACACCGGATCAACGTCTCGTCGGGATCGGCGTTCGAGGCCGAGGTCGGATATTCGCGGGCAGTTCGCATCGGGCCGCTCGTCGTGGTGGCGGGGACCACCGCCCCCGGCGACGACGTCGCCACCCAGGCGCGGGCGGCATTTCGCCGTATCGAGAGTGCGCTGACGGAGGCCGGCGCCACGCTTGCCGACGTGGTGCGCACGCGGATGTTCGTCACCGACATCGAGCGCTGGCGCGACGTTGCGGCCGTCCACGCCGAGGTGTTCGGTGAGGTCCGTCCCGTTGCCACGATGGTCGAGGTGTCCGCACTGATCTCGCCCGACCTCCACGTCGAAATCGAGGTCGATGCCTACGTGTCGGAGGGAGACAGCTCAGCGAACCCGCCGTCCCGCTCCGGCCGGTAGGTCGTGACACTCGTCACAGCTGCCACGGGCAGGGGGCCGTACAGATGAGGGAACGTCATCGACGCCGGATCCGTCGGCACGCCCGGTTCCCACCGCACGGGTGCGCCGAGCAGATCCGGATCCAGGCGAAGCAAGACCATGTCGGTGCGGCCCGCGAATAGGCGATTGGCAGGCAGATGCACCTGCTCGGGGGCTGAAAGGTGAATGAAGCCTTCGCTCTCCAAGGAGGGCGGGCGCCGCTCACCAGCATCCTTGGCGCGTTCCCACTCATCGGTGGTGCAGAGGTGAATCAGTTCTCGCGGCGACGGGATCATGCGGTCAGTGTGCCCGTGGCGCAACTTCGAGGTCGCGTGAGACACGACACACCGGTGAACGACCGGGGAACAAGGCCGGAAGCGAAAACGTCTGACACAGTAGATCTACGCACGTAGCAGATATGGAGGAGGCGCCATGAACGCAACTCTGACCAGCCCTGAGCTGACTCGGGCTGATCGCTGCGATCGGTGCGGCGCCGCCGCTCAGGTCGTTGCCAAACTCCCCTCTGGCGCCGTGCTGCTCTTCTGCCAGCACCACGCCAACGAGCACGAGGCAAAGCTGGTCGAATTGGCCGCGGTGTTGGAGACCAGCCAGCCCCTGTCGTGACGGACACGGACTGACCGACCACTCCGCGCGCTCGGCCGGGCCGTCGGGAATGCTGGTGTGGTCATGACGGACCAGCATTCACCGGCGAAGCCCTCCCGGCATCACATCTGGCGCATCGCCAAGCGAACCATCGCCAAGAGTTGGGATGACTCCATCTTCTCGGAGTCGGCCCAGGCGGCGTTTTGGTGCGCGTTGTCTCTGCCACCCCTACTGCTCGGCATGCTCGGCAGTCTGGCCTACATAGCGCCGCTGTTCGGTCCGGAGACCCTGCAGACGATCGAAGACCGTCTGATCAGTACCGCAGGCAACCTGTTCTCGGGCAACGTGGTGAACGAGATCATTGCACCGACGGTCTCGGACATCGTGGCGGGCGCCAGGGGCGAGGTCGTGTCACTCGGATTCGTCATCTCGCTGTGGGCGGGCTCGTCAGCGGTCTCTGCGTTCGTCGACTCGGTCGTCGAGGCGCACGACCAGACGGAACTACGACATCCCGTCCGCCAACGCTTCTACGCTCTCGGCCTGTACGTGATCATGTTGGTATTCGTCATCGCCACGGCACCGTTGCTCGCAATCGGACCGATGAAGGTCGCGGAGCACATCCCCCAGAGTTGGCAGTACTTCTTGAGCTACGGGTACTACCCCGTTCTGTTCATCGGTCTGGTCACCGCGGTGAACATCCTCTACCGGGTGGCACTGCCCAAGCCACTCCCCTCGCACCGACTGCTCTACGGTTCGGTGCTCGCGGCGTTGGTCTTCCTGGTCGCGACGTTGGGGCTTCGCGTGTACCTGACGTGGATCACAGGGACCGGGTACACCTACGGCGCGTTGGCGACACCGATCGCGTTCCTGTTGTTCGCCTTCTTCCTCGGCTTCTCGATCATGACGGGCGCCGAACTCAACGCCGCCATCCAAGAAGAGTGGCCCGCGCCCGACACCCACGCCAATCGGCTCAGAGGCTGGCTTGAGGAGAAGGCCGACGAACGCAATGGCGACGGCCCGCTGCACCCCGATGACGGGGCCAGGTCAAAGGGCCGGGCGACCGACGGACCTGACGAGACAGCTGCTGACGTGCCCGGCAGGCCTGCCGCTACTTCTTGAGCGCCTGGTAGATCCGCTTGCAGTCCGGGCAGACCGGCGAGCCGGGCTTGGCCGACTTCGTCACCGGGAACACCTCGCCGCACAGCGCGACGACGTGCGTGCCCTCGACCGCGCTCTGCACGATCTTGTCCTTCTTCACGTAATGGAAGACCTTGGGTGTGTCGTCATCGGTTCCGTCGTCGACGCGTTCGTCGGTTTCGGTGCGCTCGATGGTCTGCGTTTCCATGACGTTCATTGTGCCTGGCAAGGAAGCGGTAATAAACCGGAC
>NZ_JBOGDD010000415.1:0-5957 GCF_050701675.1 Mycobacterium sp.
GTACCTTCCCGCTCGAGCCACTGGGTGATCGCAGCGATCTCCTCGGGCGCCGCCTCCTGCTGGGACAGGAGGTGATCGAGTCCGAACACCATCAGCGTGTCCGTATCGGCCAGGATGCGTTCATCGATCGGAAGCTTGTAGCCGGCCTGGTCGATACGCTGGAAGACCGCCACCGGATGCGCGGTCGCTTCCTCTGCCACCGCTTGAAAATCCAGGGTGGACCGGTGGAACAGTTCCAGTGTGCCCGCGATGCCCTGTAGAAAACTCGCCGCGTCGTATTCCGGTGTCTCGTAGGCCGGCCATGCAACGTTGCGCACCTCGGTGATCGTCGAGAACCGGTTGTAGACCTCGGCTGGATCCCGTTGCGACTCCCAGGGGTAACTCCAGGTCCAATAGATGCTTATGCGCCGGCCGCCGGTGTGCGGCCGCGCGATGTGGTTCTGGTTGTAGGTCCGCGGCCTCGGCATTGCAGTCATGGTTGGTCCTTCAGTCGCCCAGCGTGGCGAGGTAACGCATTGCGTTCATCCCGGGCAGGAAGAAATATGCGCCGCCCTGCAGCGTCGTAAACGCCGGAATACCCTTGTGCACCTTGCGGATCGGTCGCCTCGGGACCGTAAAGTCCATCGTCGCGTCCTGGGTGCCACAGATCGGGTCGTGCTCGTTGCCGAGTTCGTGAAACGCCTCGTCGTTGATCCACACGTTCTGCGCGAACTCGAACTGGCGCACCAAGTTCGCGCAGATGATGAACGCGGCGATGCCGCGGTCCACCCAGTCGTCCGGAGCGCCCTCCGGCAGCGCGGGCCCGTACGTCGCGCCCCGCCGGATCATCCGCCGACGATTCATGTAGTGCGCAGTGTCACGCGGATTCAGCCGGCGGGCGTGCGAACCGAGTGGACACGCGTAGCCGAACGGGTCCATCTCTTTGTAGTTGAAGTCGTTGTTGCGCATGGGGTCTGCGCCGAGTTCCGGATCGTCCTCATCCGGCGCCAACACGAGCGGCGCTCCGCTTCGCCAACGCCCCATGAACTTCGCCGCAAGCAGCTCCTCGTCTTCCGTCGTATCCGAATTCTCGCGGAGATAATCGCGAAAAACGGCGACGTGTTCTTCCAGCCGGCGATACGCCATGTAGCTGCCGTTGCGGGACAACACCTCGGGCTCAGGGAGATTCGCCACCGGCCCGTCTTCGTCGGGATAGCCGAGGATGAACTCTCCCGGCTCCAGCGCCGCGCCTGAACCCGGGGTCGGCTCCTCCCCGGAGCCCTTCATCACCGGTTGCGACAGCCGGTCCCGGAAGCCGAAGTGGTCGTGAGCGTAGTTGAACGGCGGTGTCGCGTTGAGATCGAGGAACGACAGACTGCGGACGCCGTCGGTTCGTACGAGCAGTTTGTCGTGTTCCTCGATGGAGCGACGACACTGCTCGTCGGTGCGCGAGAACAAGATCGCGATCGCGTGCAGGTCATTTCCGGCCAGGCCGCCGACCCAATGTTCGGGGGCATTGGCGCCGGTGTCGCCCAGGATGCTGGCCCGGGAGGGCATGCCTTCGCGGAACTCGTCGGGAAAAGTCGCCAACGATTCCTCCGGCACGCCCAACGCCCGCAAACCATTCCACGTGAACGCCAACGACACCCAGCGGTCGGAACTGCCCAAGGTGGCGACCGCATCCGCGGCGGACTGCGTCTTGTCCAACAACTCCGACAGCCAGGCCCGTCCGCCGGCCGGAGCGTCGAACGCCAGGAACTCATAGCGTCCGGTGATGGCCGGCGTGCGGGTCAGCAGGATGTGCTGAATATCGTCGAGCTCAAGCATCAACGCGGATTTCGGTGCGGTTCACTGCATCTGGTCGAGCATGTTCGAGAAGGCCGCCTTCAGCCGCAACGCCTTCTTGATCTCGTCGGCCGTCACGTACGGGTACTCGCCGTACTCCAAGAAACTCGGGACCTGATGCTCCCGGACGAACTTGATGAACGCCTCCGGGTTCTCCTTCCAATCCTCGGGGAAGCCCTCGAGATTGGTGAACACCGTCGTGATGCCGGTGGCGCTGAACAGCTGGACCGCGTCCTCGGTGTATTTGTCGAAGTCGGTGTCGAAGATGCCCTGGTATTGGAAGTGCAGTCCCGATCCGACGTCGAATAGCACCCAACGCAGATAGTGCAGTCGCAACGGCGCCAACGCCTCCGGACTCGCCGCTATCGTCTCCTCGATGGTCTTCCCGTACGCCCGCACCGTCTCCTCGCGCCCCTCCTTCACCTTGGCGATGATGGAGAACCCATGGCAAGCCGGAGTCCTGGGAAACACCGGACCGTACCGCCCCCGCTCGAGTTCGAAATACCCTTCCTTCGGAATCGCCATCGCCGACGGTTTCGTCCAGTCACGCTCACCCTCAGCCACATTGGCCCCCCGTTGTCGAACCCAGATGAGTCGGACGCTACACCGGCTTCAACCTGCCGCGTTCGGACATCACGAAAATTGACGACCATGAAAATGCAAATCTTCGACATGCCTGATGGCCAGGACTTACGCTCCGCGCATCGGTTCCGGCCGTCGTGGGGGAGGATCTACGGCGGCAGCGCCGCCTAATGGGAGGGAGCAGCCATGCGTTTGAGACAGCGCTGCCTGAGTTGGGGTCTTGTCCTTGCGTTCGTGCCCGCCGGCGTCATCATGGCCTCGTCGCCGGCATCGGCGGATTGCACCAACGCCGGAGCGGCCACAGTGTGTGCCCAGGGGACGGTCCGCGGTGGAGGTCCAGACGCTCCGACCGCTGGCCCGGTCTACCCCTCCTATTGCGCCGACCCCTGGTACTGCGACGACGGCTGGGACATGGACATCATTTGGAATCCCGGGCCAGGTATCGGAGGTCCCGGGCGGCCCGGCGGACCCGGCGGCGGAGGTGGTATCGGTCCACGTCGCTGAGCTTTGCCGCTGTGTCCCGCCACCGATTCAATAAAGGAGCCTCAAATGTTCTTCCGTAGCGTGATTGGCGCCGGCGTGATCGCCGGCTCCATGCTCGTGGGTACCGCCGCAACTGCGATCGCCGATCCGCCGAACTGCTCTGCCGCGGACCTCGCCGGGGTCATGTCCGGCGTCAACGCAAGCACGTCGAGCTATCTGTTCACCCATCCGGACGTCAATGCCTTCTTCACCGGCCTCAAGGGCAAGTCCAGGGACGAGATGCGCACCGAAATCGAAGCGTACGCGCAGGCAAACCCACAGGTGAAAGACGAGCTACAGGCCGTCAGGCAACCCGCCGCCGACTTCCGCGACCGCTGCGACGCGCCTGTCCCCGATGGGCCCATGGGCTAGAGGTCGAGCAGCGCCAATTCCGGCCTCGATCCGGTCGCGGAGTTCACCAAGGAACGCCGCTACTCGGGCCCTGTCCACGATTTAGCGGTGATCGATTCCCGGAGCGAACCGGCGAGGGCGCTAAGGAGGTGAGCAATGGGCGGGATGGGCCTGCCGAGCCTTTGGCTGTTTCTGGCCCTGGTCCTCGGCGCCTCAGTCCTCCTGGCAGTCGGCAGCGTATGGCTAGCCAACAAAACAGCTCACCGGCCGGGCGCGAAGGAAGAATCAGGATCCCTGTCGCCATTCATCACGACTGTTGCACTTGTCTATGGCGCTCTGTTGGGTTTCACCGTCGTCGTCGCATGGGAGCAATTCTCTTCCGCCGAGGAAAACGTGACCAATGAGTCGTCCACTATGGCGACGATGTACCGGCAAACGATCAGCCTGCCCGGGCCGGAGCAAACGACGATGCGCGAACTTCTGCGAAAATACACCACTGCCGTACAAGCCGAATGGGACAGTCAAGGCACCGACTCTGCAAGCGCCACGGCACGAACCGCGATTACCGACATGTACCGCGTGCTCGGGAAGCAGCAAACGCCCAACGTCGCCTCCAATCCGATCAATGCGGAGGTCCGCGCCCAGCTCAACGTCTTGACGTCGCAACGCAACATTCGCGTGTTGGACGCAAGGCCCCGAATACCCGGATTGCTGTGGGGTGGTCTGCTGTTCGGCGGTGTCCTGCTCATCGGATTGATCGGATTCACCCGCCTCGACAACCAACGAAATCACATAATCCTGTCGAGCGCCATCGCCGTTCTGCTCGGCCTGCTGCTCTTCCTCATATTCTGGCTCGACCATCCATTTGGCCGCCAACTAGGCGTCACACCAACATCGTTCGACTACACCGTCCAGGTCTTCGACGGAGTCGACGAGGAGACGTAGATACCTCTAGCTTGGCTATAGCTGGGACGGCTGAGTACGCGGCCCCGCTCCCGAGAACGACGCTCCTCGCGACGTGCGCCGTCGCCCACGTCGCCACACGGAGCAATAGTGGTGAAATGGTCGTGGCCTCACACCGTGGGAGGGATCTGCACGGCGAGGGGTCATCGCCGGGGTGTCGGCTTCCTGTCCCAGGCGAGTGACCGGGTTGGAGGCCGGTCGGCGTCGAAAATGATGTGACCACGGTTGACGGCAAGCCAGATCCGCACTTGAACGGGAAGGTCCACACTGTCCATGCTCACGTAGACCGCCCACGCCAAGCGATGCCACCGCGGTGTTTGATGAGTCGATGCAGTTGCCCGTCATGCCGCCGGTCTCGCCGATGTTGGCGAAGTCGGTGCCGGAGATTCCACCCGGCGCCTGGTATGAGCCCAAGTGGGACGGCTTTCGGTCGATCTGCTTCCGCGACGGCGACGAAGTCGAGCTCGGCAGCCGCAACGAACGCGCGCTGACGCGCTACTTCCCAGAGCTGGTCGCAGCGGCGATGACGGAGCTGCCGGACAGGTGCGTGATCGACGGGGAGATCGTCGTTCCTGCGTCGCACGGTCTCGATTTCGAGGCGCTGCAACAGCGGATCCATCCGGCGGACAGCCGGGTGCGCATGCTCGCGGAGAAGACGCCTGCGGCGTTCATCGCCTTCGACCTACTCGCGCTCGGCGACGACGACCTGACCCGGGAACCGTTCACCGAGCGTCGCGCCGCCTTGGTCGCCGCGCTGGCCGGCTCCGGTCCGTCCATCCACGTGACCCCGGCGACCACCGACCTCGCCACGGCCAGGAGATGGTTCTCCGAGTTCGAGGGAGCGGGTCTGGACGGGGTGATCGCCAAACCGCCGACGGTGACCTACCTACCGGACAAGCGAGCCATGTTCAAGATCAAGCACACCAGGACCGCCGACTGCGTGGTGGCGGGTTACCGGCTGCACAAGTCGGGCGACGACGCCATCGGCTCACTGCTTCTCGGCCTGTACACCGACGACGGCAGGCTCGCGTCGGTCGGGGTCATCGGAGCCCTTCCGATGGCGACTCGGCGGCAGCTGTTCACCGACCTGCAGCCGTTGGTCACGACGTTCGACGATCACCCGTGGAACTGGGGCGGCGCACACGAAGCGGCGCAACGCACGCCGCGAAAGAACGAGGGCTCGCGTTGGAACGCGGGCAAGGACCTGTCCTTCGTGCCGCTACGACCGGAGCGGGTGGTCGAGGTCCGCTACGACCACATGGAGGGCGATCGGTTCCGCCACACGGCCCAGTTCAACCGGTGGCGAGCCGACCGCGACCCGCGCTCGTGCACGTATGCCCAACTGGAGCAACCGATCTCGTTCCAACTCGACGACATCGTTCCGGGTCTGGGGACGGTCAGCTAGTCGACGCCGCACGCGCGGCCTATGGTGAGCGCTGTGCCTCCCGTGTCCGGTCACCCCGTGGATGCCTCGCCGTGGACGCCGCGGGAGGCCGAGCTGCTGGCGGTCACGTTGCAGCTGTTGCAGCAGAACGGCTACGACCGGTTGACGTTGGAGGCGGTCGCGACCAAGGCCCAGGCCAGCAAGGCGACGATGTACCGGCGCTGGCCGACCAAGGCCGAGTTGGTGCTGGCCGCGTTCATCGAGGGCGTCCGTCAGGTCGCCGTGCCGCCCGACACCGGCACCCTGCGCGGAGATCTGCTGTATCTCGGGG
>NZ_JBOGDD010000416.1:0-1636 GCF_050701675.1 Mycobacterium sp.
CAGCAGCACGACGCAATCGAGCGGCTGCTCGAGGTGGTCATCGCCGGTCTCACCGACCACCGCGTCCGCAACATCAGCAACCCAAAGACCCACGAAACATTGCCAATTGGAGCAGACGACAATGACGCGTGAAATGAAGCACCTGGTCCTCATCACCGGAATGGTGTGCATCGTGCTAGGACTCGGCCAGTTCGTTCTCGGTTCCCAACTGACGCCCGGCGCCGCGATGGCGAACGCCACCTCGGAGTCCACCGAGCGATTCTCCGGCGGCATCATGATCGGATTCGGCCTGGCCTGGCTGTGGGCGGCGCGCATGTCACCGATACCCCTGGCCGCGGTGCGCTTCCTGGCCGGCGTTCTGCTGCTCGGCGCGACCGGTCGGATCATCTCCATTGCCGCGCAGGGCTGGCCCCACTGGTTTCAACTGGCCCAGACCGCCGTCGAGATCGTGGTGCCGGCGCTCGTCCTGATCGTTACCAGGGTCGTCGCCAAGCAAGCGAGTCCTCGCAACGAAATCCGCCGACATGTTCGCAAACCTCGTCGTACCCGCGTTGGCCCGACGTGACATCGACGTCGTGGGCACGGTGCACGATCCAGGCGCGGTGAGTGTCCGGGCCACCACCGGCGCTGCCGTTCCCGGGTCAGCTCGTCGAAGGCGCCATGAGAAATGGACTTCACCCTTGAGAACCCACAACACCGCCATCAGGAACCGGCGACGGTAATACTGGCAGCGTGTTGATAGGTGTGATGGCGGCATTGCTGGCGTGTTTCGGCTACGGCACCGCGTCGGTGCTTCAGGCCTACGGAGCGCGGAGCTCGGCCGCTGCTGCCGAACGCCTCGGGGAGCGCGCCTCGGCGGGGGGTGCCCCGACTCTGGCCGCGACCATCGCCGCCGCGCTGACCCCCACCTTCATTTGCGGAATGGCACTTGACGTCCTGGGGTTCCTGGGTAGCGTCGTCGCCGCCAGGCTCATCCCACTGTTCCTCTCACAGACGATCATGAGCGCCAACCTGGTCGTGACGGCCGTTCTCGGCGTCGCGGTGCTGGGGGTTCGCCTGCACGCGCGCGACGTGTTCGCCATCGTCCTGGTCGTCGTGTCGCTGTGTGTACTGGGTCTGACCGCTGGTCACACCGGCGGGGACACCGCCGCGCCCGCCGTGCACTGGGGTGTGCTGACGGTAGCGGTGCTGATCCTGGTGGTCGGAGTGGGTCTGGTGCGCGTATTCGGTGCCCGTGCCGCCATTCCCGCCGGCCTCGTCGCCGGGCTCCTGTTCGGCGCGATGGCGGTCGCGGTCCGGGTACTCGACGGAATCGACCCCCTGCGGCTGGACGTTCTGCTCGCCGACCCGGCGTTGTGGGCGGTTGGCATTGCCGGGGTCGGTGGCTTCTATCTCTTCACCGTTGCGCTGCAACTCGGTTCGGTCAACGGTGCCGCAGCCGCGCTCGTCGCCGGTGAGACGGTGGTGCCCGGAATCACCGGCGTCGTGTTGCTCGGTGACACGGCGGCCCCGGGGATGGGCTGGCTGGTGGCGGTGGCCTTCGTGGGGGCCGTCTCTGGTGCTGTGGCCGTCGCCGTGTTCGGAGCTGCCGAGAACGCGCAGGCGACCGAACCCAGCAAGACACCCTGAATCCACC
>NZ_JBOGDD010000417.1:0-5984 GCF_050701675.1 Mycobacterium sp.
CCGTGGAGCAGGGTGATCGGGTTGGTTGCGACCTGCTCTTGGAGGCTCCAGAACGCCGCCTCCATGGTGTCGGCGTCCTCGCCCGTGGCGTCCAGCAACGCCTTCTTGTAGGGCAGGTCGAGGAACATCCGAATGATGCTGAACCCACTGGCGTGCAGGAAGTTTGCGAATCCGCCGGTAACCGGGTGTTGCAGCCAGGACAGGTCCCCGGCGTCGCTCAGTCGCGGACTGTTCCAGAATGGCGCGTGGACCCGACTCAAGGTCCGCAGTAGTTCATCGACCTGCTCGACGGACAAGCCGGCGACGGCGTCGGGAACCGTTGCCCCGCGCAGGGTGATGTCCTCGGCGAGGATCAGGAACTGCGATGGACCGTCGAGGTGCTCGGCGAAGTACGTCGTCATGGTCTCCACGTCCAGGTCGGCGCGAAGGTCCCGGTAGAACCGGGTCTCGTCGTCGAGCAAGACCGTTCCGCCGCCACCTTCCGACAACGAGACGTCCACTGCCTCTGGGAGATCGTGCACGGTGCCGAGTTGAGTCTTGACGAACAGGTGACGCGGCAGGGTGGTGTCGGAGTCGGCGTAGTCGACGTCCAGGTGCAGATGCGACGTGGTGCCCTGCCAGGTGCGACTCAACGTCGCGCTCGTGACCGTGACGGCCGGATCGTGCCGACGGAGCAGTGTGGTGAGAATCTCCGGCGTGAGGTCGTCGGCGGAGCGCAGCACCAGCGGCAGGGCAATGGACATGATCGCGACCCCTCGTCGTCGAGCATTGTGACAGTGAACTGTCACATTAACAGCGGCAGGCGCCGCTGCGGTCCGAACGCTCGAATGGGAACCGTTTCAGCCCAGGGAAACCGGGCGAAACAGCGGAATCCAAACCCTGCTGTCCTCTTCGCCCGACAGCGCGGTCCAGTCTTCGAAGAAGACCTCGACGGGCAGGCCGACCCGAACGTCGTCGACGGGCACGCCGACCACGTTGGTGATGAGGCGGACGTCGGGTTCGTCATCCAGCTCGACCATGGCCACGACGTAGGGCGGCTCGAAGCCGGGAATCCAGTTCTGGCGGTTGACCGTATACGCGGCAACGGTGGCCCTGCCCGACACCGGCTCCGGTGCGACGTCCATGCTGCGGCAGCGCCAGCAGGCGGGCCCGGGTGGATGGAAGAAGTGCCCGCAGGCATGGCAGCGGGTGACCAGCAACTCACCGTTTCGGCCGCCGGTCCAGAACGCGTGCGACTCTGCGGTGGGGCGGGGCGCGAGTCGCATCTGGGGCCGCTGGTATTCGGTATCGGCTGTCATGAAAACACCTTTCGGATGAAGACACTCACTCTGCGGGGGCCAGCCACCGGCACCCGGTCAGCTGCTCGGACAGCTCCCAGAGCCGTCGCGCGCTGTCGGCGTCGCGGGCCTTGTCCCGCAGTTTGGTCGGCTTGGGCTTGCCCCACTGGTGAAAGGGGCCGCGTGGGGCGAGGTAGGTCCCATTCGGCAGTGTCGTCGTGATCGCCTGGATGGTCGATCTGGCGCCGTCGGCGGGGCTCTGCGCGATGTGCGGTGAGATCACCCGGCCTGCCCACTGCAGCACGCCGGAACCGTTGCGGGTGATCGAGGTGTTCGTCATGCCGGGATCCGAGGCGTAGGCGGTCACACCGCGTGCGGCCAACTCGCGCACGAACAGAAGATTCGCCAGCTTCGATTCCCCGTACGCTGCCCATGGGTTGTACTGGCGCTGGCTCCAGTTCACGTCATCGAAGTGAATGCGCGCCGTGGCGTAATTGGTGCTCGCCACCGCTACCACCCGATCGCGGATCCGCTCGCCGAGCAGACACGTCAACGCGAAGTGCCCGAGGTGATTGGTGCCCATGTGGGCCTCGAAGCCGTCGGCCGTCCGGGTCAGCGGCAGGCCGAGCACCCCGGCGTTGTTGACCAGCACGTCCACGGTGTCGACGGTATCGGCGAACGTGCGGACGCTGGTCAGATCGGCCAGGTCCAGCTCGCGCACGTCGACATCGCCTGCCATCGACGCCGCCGCCTGGCGCCCCTTGGCCACGGTCCGGCAAGCGATGACGATCTCGTGGCCCTCGGCGGCCATCGCGGTCGCGACCGCCCTTCCGACTCCGCTGTTGCCGCCGGTGACGATGATTCGCACGCTGCCGTAGCCTCCTCCGTACCGTAGTGGTCTAAACCGTAAACTATTTATCGCTTTTATGAAACGGAGACGGGATCGGACATGCTGACATCGCTGAGTGATGTGTTGGACCTGTTCGCGCTCGCGGGGCTGGGCCCGGACAGTTTCCAGGGCACGCAACCGGATCCACCCAACCATCACATCGTCGGGGGGCAGATCGCCGCACAGGCGTTGATGGCCGCGAGTCGCACCGCTCCCCAACGGCCGCCGCACAGCCTGCACGTCTACTTCCTGCGCCGCGGTGACGCACGTCGTCCCGTTGTCTTCGAGGTGACTCGGCTGCACGACGGCGGAACCTTCTCCGCCCGCCGGGTCAGCGCCATCCAGGACGGCGAGGTGTTGATGGAGGGACTGGCGTCGTTCACCGGCGGAATCGATGCCGCCGACTACCAACGGGCGATGCCCGACGTGCCCGCGCCGGAGTCTCTAGTGCCCATTGAGGAGCAACTCGCGCCCTACGCACACGAGTTCGGCGGATGGTGGACCGACGAGCGTCCGTTCGACACCCGCTACGTCGACCCGCCGCCGCGCATCGCGATGGATCTCGACGGGCCCCCGAACGCGGTGAGTCGCATCTGGCTGCGTCCCCGGGGCACGGTCCCCGCCGACCCGGTGATCAACAGTTGCGTCGTGACCTACCTCAGCGCGCTGACGTTACTGGAGCCCGCGCAAGGGCCGATGGGCAAGTCGTTGACGGACGTCTCGGCGCTACTCGATCACACCGTGTGGTTCCACCGACCCGCCGACTTCACCGATTGGCTGCTGTACGAACAGAACTCGCCGACCGGGATCGCAGGTCGTGCGCTGGCGACGGGAACGATGTACAACGTCGCGGGGGCTCTGGTGTGTACGGCGACTCAGGAGGCGTACTTTCCGGAGGCGCGGCATGGTTAGCGCACGGTTCGGCCCGGTTCGGCCTTCGCCTCAGCGCGACGCGTAGCCCGGTGGGTTGGGCGCGTCGACCCACAGATCGAGGCCAAGTTCGCCCCCCGGAACACAGTCGTACACGGACAGGTCGGTGACCCCCGATTCGAGCAGCACGTCCTCGCACAACAAGCTGTGGCCGGTATAGGTCGCGGGCCGGGTGAGCACGGCGTAGGCGGCGTCGGCATAGACGGCGGGCTTGCGGGCGCGGGCCATCGCCTCGTCACCGCCGAGCAGGTTCTGCACCGCTGCCGTCGCCACGAGCGTGCGCGGCCACAGGGTGTTCGAGGCGATTCCGTCGGCGCGCAACTCCTCGGCGATGCCCAACGCGCACAGGGTCATTCCGAACTTGGCCATCATGTACGCCGTCGGCTTGAGCCACTCCGACTCCAGCCGGATCGGCGGTGAGAGCGTGAGAATGTGCGGGTTGTCGCGGCCCAACATGTGCGGGATGCATGCCTGCGACACCGCGTAGGTGCCACGCACCTGGATGCCGTTCATCAGGTCGAACCTCTTGAGCGGCACCTCGGCGATGGAGCCCAGATTGATCGCAGAGGCGTTGTTCACGCAGACGTCGATGGCGCCGAATTGTTCGATGGCCTTGGCCACTGCCGCCTCGACGGATTCGCCGTTGCGGATGTCGCCGACGATCGGCAGAGCGTGCCCGCCGGCCTCCTCGATCTCCTTGGCCGCGGTATAGACGGTGCCCTCGAGCTTGGGGTGCGGCTCGGCGGTCTTGGCGACCAGGGCGACGTTGGCGCCGTCGGCGGCGAGCTTCTTGGCGATGGCCAGGCCGATGCCCCGGCTGGCGCCGGAGATGAACACGGTCTTCCCAGAAAACGACATGTCGTCCTCCTGCCGCGTGAGCGGCGATCAGGTGCTCCGCCGGTATGCGGACGCACTGCACGCGTGAGCATAAATCGTTAAACAGTTATTGCATTAACGGAGTGCGGCGATAGAGTGGTGGGGCCACAATCGGCGACCTGCAAGGGGTGAACGATGGATCCGAATCCCGACTACGACGCCAGCGATGAGATCGAGTACTTCTTCCAGTTCGTTCCGTGGGGATTGCGCGGGGTCTACCCGCCGCCGGCGTACCCGCCCGTCTAGCCATCCACGCCCGCTCGGATGACCTGGATTGAACGGCTGTGCGCCGTCCACGAGGGAAGGTGCTCCGTTCTTCCCGCGCGAACCGTCAGCGCGGCTGACGTACGCCCAGGACGGTTACAGAACCGTTCGCCCTTCGGCGATCTGGGCAAGCACGGGGATGGCGGTCTGCACGTCATGTAACTCGTCATCGGTGAACGCGGCCAACCGCTCGGCCAACTTCACCCGCGTGCGCGCGACCGACGATCGGTATGTTGCAACACCTTTCGACGTTAGGGTAATGAGAACCACGCGACTATCGGAGGGATCGGTCACGCGGCGCAACAATCCCTTGCGTTGCATGCGTCTTGCAGCGATCGTCGTGGAAGCGGGATGGTGCCACCCGAGGGCTGCCAGGTCGCCCAGGCGCATGGGACCGTGGTCGATCAACGCGGCCAATATCGCGTCCTGAGACCACGTGGTATCTCCCGCCGCGACTCGTCCCACGTCGTCGCGGCGTATGGACGCATACAGGGCGGCAAGTGTGTCGAAGACCAGGTCGGACAACGCCGTTACGTCGTCCTCGCTGGACTGGGTCTCGGTCACGAACGCATGGGTCTTTAGCCTGGCAATCCCTGTTCTTCAACGGGAAGCGGCGCGGGGCCGGTGATCGATGGTGCGGCCTGCTCGATGATGGGCGCGTCGGGTGCCACACTCTGCGTGACGGTGACCCCGGTCTGCATCTGCGTTCCGGGTCCGCTCTTCAACGAGGTCTCTCCGCTAGCTGCGACGCCGATGACGGCGGCAACCACCGCGGTTCCGCTGGCGAACGCCACCAAACTCCAAGCGCTCAAGGTACTCATATCATATCTCCTATGTAAATTAGTCCCCGGTACTTCCCGTTGTGCAGGAAACTCCTGCACAACGGATATATCAGATATATAGAATATCAATGTATTTGTCTAGTCTGGCGTCGTTTGACATTTTGATGGCGCGTGGCGTTCTTTCGTCAGCAGCTCCCGCTGCGGGATTATTCCGGCTCGGTGGCTGTGCCGGTTCGCGGGGTCACATATTCTGATGATCGCTGGCGCAGTGCAGTATCGAGAGAGGGACGGCTGACCCAAGCGCCAGTTCCTGGGTCGGCGACAGCATCGTGGTTAGAAGGCCTGCCAAGGTACGGGAGACCAACGTCGCGGGTTCAGATACATGTGCATAGTGTAAGTGATATAAAAACAAGGTGGACACACGGTACGGACTTGCTGACGTCGACTGGATCAGTGCGTCGGTTGACGCTGCGGCAGATCTGACCGTGCGCCACCTGGCCGATCGTGACGGCCTGAGTGCCAGTGCGTCGTTGGTGCTGAACAGAATCGATCGTGAGGGCCCTACCAGGCTGACGGTGCTCGCCGCTGCAGAAGGCATAAGCCAGCCGGCCATGACGCAGTTGGTTCAGCGGCTGGAACGTCAAGGATTCTTGACGAGGTTGTGTGATCCCGACGACGGGCGGGCGGCATTGGTGGCGATCACCGAGTCCGGACGCACGTTGTTGGCGCGTCGCACGCTGGGTCGCCATGAACGGCTCGCCGATCTATTGGCAACGTTGTCGTCGGAAGAGGAATTGACGCTGCGGCTCGCCGCCAAGGTTGCGTTGCCGATACTGCAGCGCCTTCTCGAGACCGCTGCCGATGCGCCACCTCGGGTGACTGATCCCAAGAAGTCAGGACTAACTTGGTCCGACGACCTGACACGACGGACGGCGCCGCCGCCGTCGGACTCGGCCAGGGACAAGG
>NZ_JBOGDD010000418.1:0-4474 GCF_050701675.1 Mycobacterium sp.
GGGCAGACCAGGACGAGGTTGTCCAGCTCGGTGAGCCCGCCGTCCTCCCAGGCCCGGATGTGGTGAGCATGCAGACCGCGGGTGGCCCCGCAGCCGGGCACCACACAACAGCGGTCGCGGTGCTCGAGGGCACGACGCAACCGGCGACTGATCTGCCGGGTGGCCCGCCCCGACCCGATCACCTGACCGTGACGTTCGAACCACACCTCACAGTCGGCCTCACACATCAGGAAGCGGCGGTCGCTCTCGGACAGGAAGGGACCTAGGTGCAGCGCGGCGGCCCGGTTCTCGACGTCGAGGTGGACCACCACGGTGGTGCGCTGCCCGTGAGGTCGGCGGGCCACGTCCGCATCCCAGCCGGCCTCGATCAGGCTCATGAACCCGTCGACGAGGCCTGGGACCGGCGGCGCCTGCTCCGAGACTGCGTCCCCGTCGGCATGGTCGCGTTTCCAGTCGGCGACCAATGCGTCGGTGTGCGATTGCAGGGCGGCGTCGAAGGTGGCGGCCTCGGCATGGGGCAGGGTGATCCGGTAGGTGGTGGACTCCTCGCCGACGATCTTGCTGATCGAGCGCGGCGGCTCCGGACGCGGCTCGGGTGCAGACTCGGGATCGGGTTCGGGTTCGGGTCGCGGTTCCAGCTTGACCGCGGTACGCAGCTGGGTGACCGTGGCGCTGGCGGCCAGCTGCGCGTAGTGCTCATCGGAGCCGTCGGCGGCCTGCTCGGCGATGACGCCGACCTGATCCAGCGACAGCCGACCGTCGCGCAGGCCTTCAGCGCAGCGGGGGAACTCCTGCAGCCGGTGCGCGACCGCGACGACGGTCTCGGCGTTGCGCGGCGCGGTACCGGTCTTCCAGGCCACCAGGGCGGCGATCGAGCGTGCGCCGGTGGAACCCCACAGCCCGTCGCGGTCGATTTCGGCCACGATGCCCACGATGCGGCCGTCGATCGCGTTGCGTTGGCCGGTCAGCTCCGCCAACTCCTCGAACAGCACGTCCACACGCTCACCCGGGGACACCTCAGGGGCGAAAGCGGTTGCGGTCGAAGACATGCCGTCATCATCGCAGCGGGGTGTGACAAACCCAGGACCGCCGACGAATCGACGGTCACAGACGCAAGTTAGAGCCTGTCCTTCACGGCGGCCGAGATGCGGGGTCCGTCGGCCTTGCCCTCGGCGATGGCCACCGCCGCCTTCATCACCTGGCCCATCTGCTTCATCCCAGGGCCGTGGCCGATCTCCTCGGCGACCTGCGCGATGGCGGTGTTGACGACGTTCGCGAGCTCGTCGTCGTTCAACTGGGTGGGCAGGTAGCAGTCGATGACGGTGGCCTCGGCGCGTTCGTTGGCGGCGAGCTCGCCGCGTCCGTTGGACACGTAGATCTCCGCGGCCTCACCGCGCTTGCGCGACTCCCGCGCCAACACCTTGAGTACGTCGTCGTCGGACAGTTCGCGTGCTTGCTTGCCCGACACCTCCTCGGCCTGAATCGCCGCGAGCACCATCCTCAAAGTCGCAGTGGTCAGCTTGTCCCTGGCCTTCATCGCCGTCGTGAGATCGGCCCGCAGCCGCGCCTTGAGTTCCGCCATGGCGTAGACGGTACGCCCGAGACCGGCCCCGTCGGCACCGCTCCGCCAACAGCGGACGGCCACCGGAGCTCGTTGTGAATAATGGCGGGTATCGACAGGATGGTGGGCATGAGCAGCGACGTCGGCGGGCCGGGCGGGATGGGCTCTCAGCCGTACGGTCCGCCGCCCGTGTACGCAGGCGCTGCGCCGCAGTACGGACCGCCGCCCGGTTATCCACCTCCCCCCTATTTCGCCCCACCGGGCTACGGCCCGCCTGGCTACGGCCCACCCGGGTACGGTCCGCCGCCTGCGGGCCCCTACGGCTATCCGCCGATGGGTCCCCCTCCCGCGCTCAAGCCCGGCGTCATCCCACTGCGACCGCTGAGCATGTCCGACATCTTCAACGCCTCGGTCACCTACATCCGCACGAATCCCAAGGCGACGTTGGGCCTGACCACCATCGTGGTCGTGGTGACTCAGGTGCTCGCGCTGCTGATTCAGGTCGGCCCCCTGGCCGCCACCGGGGCGCTGGCTCCATTGACGGGTGACATGGGGCCGCAGGAGATCTCCGGCTCGGCGACCATCGCCTTGCTGCTATCCAGCGCCGCGGGCAGTCTCACGACCGTACTGGCCGGAATCGTGCTCAGCGGCCTGCTCACCGTCGTGGTCGGACGCGCGGTATTCGGTGCGACGATGAGCATCGGTCAAGCGTGGCAACGGGTTCGCGGCCGCCTCGTCGCACTGCTGGCCGTTACCGCGATCGAAGTGGTCGGCGCCGCCCTGGTGATCGCAGTGGTGGTCGGCTTGGTCGTGGCCGTCAGTCAGATCGTGGGCGGCGCAGCGGCATTCGTGGTCGGCGTGCTCTTCGGACTGGCCTCGGTGGTCCTGTTGGTCTACCTGTACACCATGGTGAGCTTCGCCCCGACCCTGATCGTGCTGGAACGAATCGGCGTGGGGGCCGCCATCAGCCGGTCCTTCGCGCTGGTGCGGAACGACTTCTGGCGGGTGTTCGGAATTCGCCTGCTCGCCGCGGTCGTCGCCGGCGTGATCTCGGGTGCGGTGTCGGTCCCGTTCAGCCTGATCGGCCAGGTCATGTTGATGGTCGGTGAATCCACCGCCACGACGGTCATCGCCTTCGTCCTCATCGGCGTCGGTGGAGCGATCGGCCAGATCATCACCTCGCCGTTCAGCGCGGGCGTCGTCGTGCTGCTCTACACCGATCGTCGCATCCGGGCCGAGGCCTTCGACCTCGTCCTGCGGACCGGCGCGGCGGGAGCCGTCGCCTCCACCGACGACCTCTGGCTGACCCCGCAACGCTGACGTGTCCACCATCGACCGCGACGCGGCACACGACGCCGCCCAACACGAGCTGAACAAGCCCATCTACCCACGGGGTTCGCTCACTGAGCAGCTCGCCCAGTGGGTCGATGACCTGATCTACAAGATCCTGGCCGGCGGCGCCAGCGTGCCTGGCGGCTGGTTCACCATCACGGTGTTGCTCATCCTGGTCGCAGTCGCGGTCTTCGTCGCCTTCCGGGTAGCCCGCCGCACCATGCGCACCAACCGAGCACACCAGAGCGCGCTGTTCGGCTCGCACGACATGGGTTCGGTCGAGCACCGCGCCGTCGCGGAACGGTACGCGGCGGACGGGGAATGGGCATCGGCGATCAAGCACCGCCTTCGTGCGGTCGCCCGCCATCTCGAGGAGACCGCCGTCCTGAATCCCGTACCCGGTCGCACGGCGACCGAGCTGGCACGTGACGCAGGTCAGACGATTCCGGCCCTGGCCGGCGAATTGCGGCACGCCGCAGAGTCATTCAACGACGTCACCTACGGCGAACGACCGGGCACCGAACCCGAATACCGGGCGGTCGCCGCCCTCGACGAGCGTCTCCTCGCCCACGCCACCACGGGGGTGGCCGACCAGGACGCGGCGGCACCCACCGATCGCTGGGCCGAGGTGCGATGATCGACGACTCATCGGCCGTCGGCGCGGGCGTCGTGCAGCGGTGGCGGACCGTGCGCTGGGTGCTGCTGGCACTCGTCGTCATCGTCGGAACCTCGGTGCTCGCCGCCTATCTCACGGGGCCGCGCCCCGGTGGCCTGATGGATCCCGAGGCCACCTCGGCGGACGGTGCGCACGCGCTCGTCACACTGCTCGCCGACCACGGCGTCGAGGTGATCGAAGCCGACGACATCGCGACGGTCGAACGATCGACCGGTCCGGATACCCTGCTGGTCGTGGCGCCGACGTCATTCCTGATCGACGACGAGGGACTTCAACGCCTGCGTGGGCTGCGCGGTGACGTGCTGCTGGTCCAGCCGCTGTCGAGCATCCGGGAAGCACTGGCTCCCGAGATACGCACCGCGCCGGCAACCAGTTTCGGCGGTGAGCCGGATTGCAACATGCCGGAGGCCAGCAGGGCGGGCAGCGTCCAACTCGGCCTGAGCGACACCTACGAGGCGGTCGACGACAAGGCCCTGACCCGCTGTTACGGCGGCGCCCTCGTCCGCTATACCGACGGCGGGCGGACCATCACCGCCGTCGGCAGCGCGGACTTCATGACGAACGCGGGTCTGCTGAAGGAGGGCAATGCCGCGCTCGCGATGAATCTGGCCGGGTCCCGGGCCACGGTGATCTGGTACTCGCCCAAGAGGATCGAGGGCGAATCCGACGGCGCCACCTCGATCACGGATCTCATCCCCGCGCGCGCCTGGTGGATCGTCCTGCAGCTCTGTCTGGCGGTCGCCCTAGTGGCGTTGTGGCGGGGCAGAAGAATCGGCCCCCTTGTCGCAGAGGATCTTCCGGTGGTCGTCAGGGCCTCCGAGACCGTCGAGGGCCGCGGGCGCCTGTACCGGTCACGGCGGGCGCGCGACAGTGCCGCATCGGCGCTGCGGACGGCGTCCCTGGCC
>NZ_JBOGDD010000419.1:0-7200 GCF_050701675.1 Mycobacterium sp.
GGGGAGATCCGTCGGTTGACGTCGCTGTCGGAGGACGAGTTGTTCGTCGCGGCCAAGGAGTTGCAGGCGCCGTACGAGCTGGTGGTGGAGGTGGCGCGGGCGGGTAAGTTGCCGGTGACGTTGTTCACTGCCGGTGGTATCGCCACCCCGGCGGATGCGGCGATGATGATGCAGCTCGGTGCCGAGGGTGTGTTCGTGGGGTCGGGCATCTTCAAGTCCGGTGATCCGGCGGCCCGTGCGGCGGCGATCGTGAAGGCCACCACCTTTTATGACGATCCCGACGTGCTGGCCAAGGTGTCGCGCGGGCTCGGCGAGGCCATGGTCGGCATCAACGTCGATGACATCGCGCAGCCACACCGGCTCGCCGAACGCGGCTGGTGACCACGATGTCGGTAGGTCGGCGCACGTCGAACGACCCAACACGGCGGCCGTCGTCGCACCAAGAAGTAGCACGGACGTCCACCAACCACCACCGAACAACAGGAGTCCTTGTGTCCACCAATGCAGACGTCGTCATCCTCGGCGGCGGATCCGGCGGATCCGGCGGGTATGCCGCGGCGATCCGGTCGGCCGAACTCGGCCGCTCCGTCGTCCTCGTCGAGCAGAACGATCTCGGTGGGACGTGCCTTCACCGCGGCTGCATACCCACCAAGGCACTCCTGCGCGGCAGAGGTCGCCGACAGTGCCCGCACAGCAGGCCAATTCGGTATCGACATGACGTTTGGCGGGGTCGACGCCGAGAAGGTGCACGCTTACCAGCAGTCCATAGTTCGACGCCTGCACAAAGGGCTCAGCGGGCTGGTCGCGTCGCATGGGATCACCGTGGTCCACGGTCGCGGATACCTCGCCGACAGCCACGAGGTCAGGGTCATGGCCACGACTACATCACTCGCGAAATCACCATCGCCCCCGGCGGTAGCACCGGGTGGCACTGGCACGACGGCGAACTCATCGCCGTCGTCAAACAGGGCACCTTGACCCACAACATGTCCGACTGCTCGATCGACGGCGTGTACAACGCCGGCGACCCCGTCATCGAACCTGCAGGACCCGACCACGTGCACATCGGGCGCAACCTCGGAGCGGTTCCGATGGTCCTGCAGGTCATCTACGTCGACCCCGTCGGCAAACCGCTCGCCGAGGACGCCCCCGACCCCGGCTGCAATTTCAGCTGAGCCGTCTCACTCCGTCCCCCGATCAGCTTTCGTCGGCCCGGCGGGCGCGGGCGGGCGACCGCGACGGTCCTGCCGTGTTCGACCAGATCCTCCGGCAGTCGCTGCGGGCGGGCATCGACTCGGCCCACGGGTCGCGTCCTTCGAGTGCGCCAATCGCCGTGTGCACCGTGAAGTGGGCGGGGTGATCTGGTCGAGGTCAGTCCGGGCCAGCGGAAACGACACCGATGTCCCCGGGCGCAGCCGTGGGCTGTACGCAAGCGGCGACGGTCGCGCCGTGGGCCGGGTGGAGTCCACGAACACCTCGGACACGCCGAGTGGCACTGGTTCCAGGGAAGTCGCCCTCGGCGCCGCCGACCCAGGGCAACCCGAACGATTCGGCCGCCAACCAGCGAGGTCTTCGCGGCATCGAGCAGTGACGATCTACCGGGTGTCGGTGGGCACCAGCACCGACATCGGTTCGCTCCAGCGCGCCCAGCCAGAGTGCACTAGGCTCACCGCACTGCGCGCATGGTCATTGGCTGCACGATGCCACATGTGCGTGTTGCGGCTAGACGTTCAGGCTGCGCCGCCGCTGGATGTGTTGCAGCAGTTGCCGCGCGAGTTCCTCCGTTTCGAAGAACCGCGCGGTCTCGAGCGCGGACGGTGAGCCTGCCAGCGGGTCGGCGTCGGCTGACAGCAGCATTTCGATGATCGTCGAGTCGTTCTTGAAGACCGCGCCTGCCAACGGAGTTTGTCCTCGATCGTTGTGCCGATCCACGTCGGCCCCGCGCGCGATCAGTGCCGAGACAGCGGACTCGTGTCCGTAGTAGGCCGCCAGCATCACCAGGGTGTCCCCGTTGGTGTTGGTGAGGTTCACGGGTACGCCCGCGTCGACGTAAGCGGCCAACATTGCGGCGTCGCCGCTGCGAGCCGAGTCGAACAAGCGTGACGCCAGGTCCATGAGCTCGGGATCCAGGGTGGCTCTCGATTCGTCGATCACGTTGTCTGCCATGTCAACTCCAAACTGGTCAGCGTCGGGCGAACGCCGAACTTTCCTGTCCCCAAGGCCCGGGGGGAAGTCGCGACGAACTCGGTCGCTGTTGGCTGTTATAGCGCGCCCAGGGCTTCGCACGCCTTGCGCACGCCTTCGCCGTAGGCGGGGTCGGCCTGGGTGCAGTTCGCGATGTGCGTCTCGACGGTCTGGTGCCGAGCGCCCTTGATCGCGCGAGCGGTGTTGTCGAAGAGCCTCTGCTGCTCGTGGCCGGTCATGAGCCGGAACAGGTCACCGGGTTGCTCGAAGTAGTTGTCGTCGTCCTCGCGGAAGTCGAAGTGATCCGCGGTGGACCCGATCGACTCAGCGGGATCGGCGTAGGCGGGCTGCTCAGCCCAGCGGCCGAAGTTGTTTGGCTCAACACCGGCGACCCCGCCCTGGTTGCCGTCGACGCGCATGGCCCCGTCGCGGTGGTAGGTGTTGACCAGCTTGGCTGCACGGGGATAGTTGACCGGGATCTGGTGGTGGTTGACGCCCACCCGGTAGCGGGCTGCGTCTCCGTATGAGAACAACCGGCCCTGGAGCATCTTGTCCGGGCTGAACGAGATCCCCGGGATGAGGTTGGACGGAGTGAACGCGGCCTGCTCGACGTCGGCGAAGTAGTTGTCCGGGTTGCGGTTGAGCTCGTATTCGCCGACCTCGATCAGCGGATAGTCCTTCTGGCTCCACACCTTGGTCAGGTCGAAGGGATGGAAGCGGTAGGTGGCGGCGTCTGCTTCGGGCATCACCTGGATGTACACAGTCCACTTCGGGTAGTCGCCGCGCTCGATGGCGTCGAACAGGTCGCGGCCGTGGGATTCGCGGTCGCGGCCGATCAGTTCTCCTGCTTCGGCATCGGTGAGACACTCGATGCCCTGCTGGGTGCGGAAGTGGAACTTGACCCAGTGCCGCTGGCCTTCGGCGTTGATCATGCTGTAGGCGTGTGAGCCGTAGCCGTGCATGTGCCGGAATGACCTCGGGATGCCGCGGTCGCTCATGGTGATGGTGACCTGGTGCAGTGATTCCGGCAGGTTGGTCCAAAAGCCCCAGTTGTTCTCGGGGTCACGCATATTGGTGCGTGGGTCGCGCTTGACGGCGCGGTTGAGGTCGGGGAACTTCAGTGGGTCGCGGTGAAAGAACACCGGGGTGTTGTTGCCGACCACGTCCCAGTTGCCTTCGGTCGTGTAAAAGCGCAGCGCGTATCCGCGGATGTCGCGCTCGGCGTCCGCCGCGCCGCGCTCGCCAGCCACTGTGGAGAACCGGGCGAACATCTCACAGCTGTTGCCGACCTGGCTGAAGATCGCCGCCTTCGTGTACTGGCTGATGTCTTGCGTGACGCGGAACGTGCCGAAGGCACCCGAACCCTTGGCGTGCATGCGCCGCTCGGGGATGACTTCGCGGGCGAAGTGGGCGAGCTTCTCGATCAGCCACAGATCTTGTAGGAGCAGCGGGCCGCGTGGACCGGCGCTCATGCTGTTCTGATTGTCCGTGACGGGCGCTCCCGCCGCGGTGGTCAGCGGTTTGGTGTTTTCTTCGAATGCCATGTTCTTCTCCTTGGCGGCGGGTAGAGGTGTAGGTCGGGCCTGGTTGGACTATTTCCAATTTCGCTGAGCGTGGGGCGTCGCTGCAACGTGAAAAGCGACAAGTAATCCACAGATTCGGACACTCGATGCGCTGGGCGGCCGCGGCTCCGGCTTGTTACCCGCCGGAACTCTCCGTTTGGCGAGCTCGAAGAGGTGCTGTCGGGGTGCATTTCACTCGGGCCAGCTGTTGTTCCGGATGATATCGACGAAATCGTCGCGGACGAACGATGGGTCGAAATACTCGGGTACGTCAGCGTTGACATTTCCGAAAGTGCTGTGCGGGCGGTGTTTGTTGCCGTCGTTGAACGCTCGCAGTATCCGGTGCTTGAAATCTGGTCGTGGGTTGGCGGCGGTGACGGCCTCAAGCGCCTCGGGGGACAGCGCCTCACGATCGATACCCAGCACGTCGGTCTCCACACCGGCGGTGACCAAGGCGATTTCCGGATCGAGGAATTCGGGCACGTTGGGTGTGGTGTGCAACGCGATGCTCAGCCAGACCTTCCGGGCGTCAGCTTCGCCGACACCGTGAGCCAGCACGAAGTCGCGCGCCGCGTTGGCCCCGTCGACCTCAAAACGCACCATGGAAGTGCGGTAGGTCTCGGTGAGCCCGACATCGTGAAACATGGCCCCGGCATAGAGCAGTTCTAGATCCGGCTGCAGTCCGCGGCGCCGGCCCTGCAGCACGCCGAACAGAAACACACGCCGCGAATGATCGAAAAGCAAATCATCCTCGGTGTCCCTGATGAAGGCGGTGATTTCGCGCACCAGGTCGGTGTCGGGGATGACGACGCCGGCGATACTGTCGGCCGCAATGGTAGACATGTGCAACTCCTGGAATCAGCGACATATTGGGTTGTGTGCGCCCAGTTTTGGGAGTCGGCATGGCGACACAGTGCTGCCGCCACATTCCCGGTTTGGGCACGCCCCACGTTTGCGCCCCTTAGAGCGGGCCCGTGGTGTGATCACGGCTACCTTCGTTGATCATCGTCACACCCACGACCCCCGATGTCGCTACCGCTGCCATGCAACCGGCATACCTGCTAGCTGTAATCTGCCGCGGGACTGGGTGGGCTGGACGCCACCGAGGATGGGGACCTACGCCAGGCGAGCCTTGCGGGCGCTCATCGTGGCGCTGCCTAAGAATGTGTGCTCAACCGCATCGATTATATGTTTGAGCGCCACTGGGGGCACTGAGAAGTCGCTGGTAGAAGGGATTTCGGGCTGAGGCCTCAGTCCTGCGAACCCGTCTCAGTGTCACGAGTTGTCACAACCCGGCCGAAACTGCTCGCGGTTGCCTTGAGGGCATCGTCTTGACTGCGCGCGTAGACCGGCAGCGTGAAGGCGGCACTGGCGTGGCCCAGCCACGCTGCAATACCTGCGATAGGGACGTGGCGGAGGTGCATCAGCGTCGCGCACGAATGTCGCGCGTCGTATTCACCCGACCCGTACCCGTTCGATACCCAGCCCGTCGAGCATCCGTCCCCATCGGAACGTGAGCAGGCTTGGGTGGTAGGGCTGTCCGGACGACCGACTATTGCACCCGGCCGCCGGCGTCGGGAGGTGGACGCGGTCAGATGCGCTGCACCACTTGCGCGTTGATCGCTTGGTCGAGGAAATCGGCCGGGACGTCCGGCCATTGGGGCTGCCACCGGGCGGACCGCTGGTCTGCACGTAGCTCCGAAAGCGTTGCGGCCACGTACGGACCGCCGTCGACGAGGTAACGCAGCATCCGCAACTGTGCGCACTGCGCCGCGACGGCCGCGATCGTGGTCTTCGCTTCATCGGCATGCCCGGCGGCCGAAAGGCTGGCACCCAGCAGCCGACGCGCTCGTAACAACGCCTGTGGGCGGTTCGGCGTCGCCGTTCGTTCGACCCACTCCTTCGCCCACCGGCAGGCAAGTTCCCTCTTGTCCGGATCGGCGGCGTCCATCAAGATCCGGATTGCCGAGGCCTCTTCGAACTGCAGGGTGATCTCGTCGATCGCGTCAACCGGTTGGCGGCGTAGCTCGTACGACGTCGGCGGCGACGGATCAGACCCCGGATACGGCGCAAGCCCGAGGCGGGTGCGTTCATGCTCCGCCATCGCCCGCAACCGGTTCAGTGATAGCGCCTGCGCCACCCGGGCGGCCTCGTCAAGCCGTTGACCGGCCGCAAACCGGTCGCCCTGAAGGGCCTTGATCCTCGCGGCGATCACGTAGCGGGCGATCTTGAAGTCGACCGAGCCACCCTCGGGTCCGAGTTTGTAGCCCTCCTCGAGCAGGCGGCTGGCCTCGTCGAGATCGCCTCGCTCGTAGAGCAATTCGCCCAGTGCCGAACTCGCCAGCCGAGCGGTGTAGGAGTGGCTGCCGCCGGACCGCTTGGCGATTTTGAGAGCCTTGCGGAAGCATGCTTCCGCCGTCGATGTGTCGAGCATCAATCGGTGTGCAAGGCCTGAGTAGCAGAGTCCGTGCACGATGTTGAAGTTGTCCCGGTTGTGTTCGGCGTACGGCACCGCCCACGCCTGGATTCGATTCACTTCGTCGAGGTCGTAGCGATAGGCGGCGGCGAAGGTCGCCACGGTGGCGGCCACGCCTACGGCAAACGGACGCAGGTGATCTCGACGTGCCAGGCAGGCCGCGATGTGCTCGTCGATGCCTGCGAGCCGGTCCGAGCGCAGATCGGCAACCGCTCGCACAACCCCGCCTTCCGCGCGCAGGTCTGTGATTTCGTCGTCGTCTAGGTCGCACGATCCCAGCCCGGATTCCATGAGGGTCAATGCCTGTTCGGCAGCTGGAATCCGGTGCAGCACAATGTTGGCCCAGCCCAGGGCGATCTGCACCCGCGGATCCGAATGCACGACGGCGGCCGGCAGCTTGCCCACCAGCCCGATCAGCGTGCCCATTTGGGAATTCGCCACCAACTGGATGCCGTCGTTTTCGACGAGTTGCACCGCCCGCTGGTCATCGCCGGCGGCCAGCGCGTGATCGACCGCCTCGCTGACCAGGCGGTGCTCGGCGAACCACGTCGACGCCACGCGGTGCAACCGCGCGACCCGCTCGGGTTCATCACGACCGAGCCGGTGCCGCAGGAAGTCGACGAACAATTGGTGGTAACGGAACCACTGCTCGTCGATCCGGCGCAGGAACAAGTCGCGCTCCTCGACCTGTTCGAGCATCGCCTGCCCGTCCGGCACACCGGTCAACGTCGTCGCCAGGTCCCCGCTGATGCGCTCGGTGATCGACGTGGCCAGCAGGAAATCGAGCATCGACGGTTCCAGGGTGTTGAGTACGTTCTCGACGAGAAACCCGCTGATCGCGTGGTGGCGGCCGGTCATCGTGCCGATGAGCCGGACAGGATCGTCGCGGCCGCGCAGCGACAACGACGCCAGCTGGAGTGCCGCCACCCAGCCGTCCGTCTTGGCGGTGAGCTCTTCGACGTCGGCGTGGTCCAGGTC
>NZ_JBOGDD010000420.1:0-6590 GCF_050701675.1 Mycobacterium sp.
TCGCGCCTGCCGTGCCGGGTGCGCCATAGAGCTGGGCGAACCCGACGCGCGGTGCGCCGGGTATCTGTCGCTCGCCGGCCTCGCCCCGCAGCTGGCGAACCAGCTCGTGAATCTGCCGTAGGCCTGACGCCCCGATCGGCTCTCCGTTGGCGATCAACCCGCCATCGGTGTTGATCGGCAACGACCCACCGATCTCGGTGGCACCGTCGGCGAGGAGCTTCTCCTGGTCGCCGTGGGCGCAGAAGCCGGCCTCGGCCATGTGGATTATCTCGGCGCAGGCATCGGTGTCCTGCAACTGTATGACGTCGACGTCTGCCGGTGCCACGCCTGCCCTTTCGAACGCTGCCCTTGATGCGTACACCGTTGGCGAGACGTCCTCCTCGACGGGTGCGCAGGTGGTGTTCACCTCATAGGCGCCGTAGCTGCGGGTGCGGATCTCGACGGCCCGTAGGTAGACCGGCTTGCTCGTGTAGCGGTGCGCGATGTCGGCGCGGCACATGACGACCGCGGCGGCGCCCTCGTCAGGCGCGCAGAACATGTATTGCGTCAGCGGGTAGTTCAACATCGCCGAGTTGAGGATCTCGTCCTCGGGGATCGGCTTGCGCCGGAACGCGTTCGGGTTCAGCGCGCCGTTACGGAAGTTCTTGGCGGCGACCTTGGCGAGGGTGGCGTGGGAGATGCCGTGGTCGTGAAGATAGCGGTTGGCCTTCATGCCGAAGAACTGAGTGGTGAGGTATTGGCCGTTCTCCGCATACCAGCGCGGCATGCCGACCAGCGCGGGGTCCTCGGTGAAGGCGCCGCGTGGATGCTTGTCCAGGCCCACCGCGATGCCGATGTCATAGTCGCCCAACCGGATTCCGTCGGCACACGCCTTCGCCGCGCTGGCTGCCGTCGCGCAGGCATTGAAGACGTTGGTGAAGGGGATTCCCGTCAGCCCCACCATGCCGACGATCGCGTCGGGATTGGCGACCGTCCAGCTGCCACCCGCTGCGGCGCCGACGTCCTTCCACTCCACCCCGGCATCGGCGACCGCGGCGAAGATCGCGTCGACCGCCATCTCCATCGCGGACTTGCCCTCGAATCTGCCGAAGGGGTGGATGCCGACGCCGATGATTGCCACGTCATTGCTCATGTCACGTCCCTGTCTGGACCGGCTGGAAGGCGAAGGTGGCCTTCTGCACGATCGACCTCCTGTGCGAATGGGGTGTGTCAACTGTAACTCTTACAGTAACGTAGTCCACGTGATCGACCACATGCCCGTGATCTGCCGCATCCGTGCGTCGCTCGAGACTCGAGAGACCAGTGGGAGATGCTGGTGAGCGAAGTCAACGACGTGGCGCCCAGCGTGGAGATCGGCAGGCGTGCGGCGCAACGCGCAGAGCCGCGGATGCTGATCGGCGGCGAGCTCGTCGCTTCGATGTCAGGAGCCGAGTTCGACAACGTCAGTCCAGCAACGGGTTCAGTACTCGGGGGCCCGGCGGCAGCAGGTGCGCAGGACATGGGCCTGGCCATCGGTGCGGCCCGCCGGGCATTCGACGAAACCGACTGGTCGACCAACGGTCCGCTGCGAAAGCGCTGCCTTCAACAACTGCAGGCGGCGATCGAGGGCGAGCGCGATCAGTTGCGGGAGGAGCTGATCGCCGAGGTCGGCTGTCCGGACATGACGATCACCACGGCGCAGCTGGACTGGCCGCTCGCCGAATCCCTTCGCTATCCCGCCGGTCTCATCGACACCTTCGAGTGGGAGAGACATCTCGAAGGTGGAGGGCTGTTCGGCGACCGCAACGTGCGGACCGTCGTGCAGGAGCCCGTCGGCGTGGTCGGTGCGATCACCCCGTCGAACTTCCCGATCGAGGTCATCCTCAACAAGCTCGGACCCGCCCTGGCGACGGGCAACACGGTGATCCTCAAACCCGATCCCCACACGCCGTGGAACGCCACGCGGCTGGGCCGGTTGGTGGCCGAGCACACCGACATTCCTGCGGGAGTGCTCCAAGTCGTTCCGACACCCGACAACGACGTCGCGGAACTGCTCGCCACCGACCCCCGCGTCGACATGATCTCGTTCACCGGCTCGACCGCCGTCGGCAAGCTGCTGATCCGCCAGGGCGCCGACACGATGAAGCGGACCTTCCTCGAGCTCGGCGGCAAGTCGGCGCTCATCGTCACCGACGACGTCGACCCGGCCAAGATCATGGCAAGCGCGGTCGGGGTGTGCGTGCACGCGGGTCAGGCCTGCGCCCTGACCACCCGCATGCTCATTCACCGATCGCTGTTCGACGAGGCGGTCAACGGCGTGACCGCGGCCTTCGGAATGGTGCCCGTCGGAGACCCTGCATTGGCGCAGACGTTGGTCGGCCCCGTGATCAGCGCCAGCCAGCGGGATCGGGTACTGGACGCCTGCGAGCGGGCTCGTCGCGACGGCGCCGAGATCACCATCGGCGGAGGAGCTTTCGAGGACCTCCCGGCGGAACTGGCAGGCGGCTACTACGTCCAGCCCACCGTGGTGGTCGGGGTCGACAACTCCGCTGCCATCGCCAGCGAGGAGATCTTCGGTCCGGTACTGGTGATGATCCCGTTCGACGATGACGACGACGCCGTCCGGATCGCCAACGACAGCGCGTTCGGCCTTGCCGGTGCAGTGCTGTCGGGTTCGGCCGAGCGCGGTATGGCGATAGCCCGCCGCATCCGGACGGGTTCCATCGGTGTCAACGGCGGGATGTTCTACGGTGCCGATGCACCGTTCGGCGGCTACAAGAATTCGGGCATCGGCCGTCAGTGCGGAATCGAGGGCTTTCAGCAGTACCTGGAGACGAAGACCATCGCCTGCCGGACGCCCCGGCAGAGCTGAGCAACCGGCCAGAGGGAGACGACACGAATGGGCAAGCTGGACAACAAGATCGCCGTGGTGTCAGGGGCGGCACGCGGACAGGGCCGTTCGCACGCGGTGAATCTGGCTGCCGAGGGCGCGAGCATCATCGCCCTCGACATCTGCGCCGACCTCGAGGGCAACACCTATCCGCTGTCGCGGCCGGAGGACCTCGACGAGACTGCGCGGATGGTCGAGAAGGAAGCGGTGCGGTGTCATACCGCCATCGTCGACGTGCGCGAGCGAAGCGCGGTGTGGAAGGCGATTGCGGACGGAGTCGCCGAACTCGGCGGGCTCGACGTCGTGGTGGCCAATGCCGGCATCTGCGCCATGGGCAAGAACCAGACCATCCAGTCGTGGTCGGACACCATCGACACCGATCTGGTGGGCGTGTTCAACGTGATCCAGGCGAGCTTGCCGCACATCAGCGACGGTGGTTCGATCATCGCAACGGGATCGCTTGCGGCGCAACTGGGTAGCGCGACCAATCAGGGGCCGGGGGGATCGGCATACAGCCTGGCCAAACAGATCGTCGCGCGTTACGTCAACGATCTCTCGATCCAGCTCGCGAAGCGGATGATCCGCGTCAATGCGGTGCACCCCACGAACGTCAACACCGACATGCTGCAGAACGAAGGTATGTACAGGGTGTTCCGACCGGATCTAAAGGAGCCGACCCGCGAGGATGCCGAGGCGACCTTCTCGATGATGCAGGCGATGCCGGTGCCCTACATCGAGCCGCAGGACGTTTCCGATGCCGTGGTCTTCCTGGCCAGCGACTCCTCGCGGTACATCACCGGAACGCAGTTGCGGATCGACGCAGGCGGTTACGTGAAGTCGGTGCCGTGGAAGGGGTGAGCTCGCGCGGGATGTTTCAGGCCGGGTCGAAGTTGACCGGAAGCACGTTGGGTGACCGGAACGGCTGACCGTGGATGTGCGGATCGCCATCGTCGAGCAGTCGGATGTCCTTCAACCGGCTGAGAAGACACTCCAAGGCGACCCTGGTCTCCAAGCGGGCCAGATGCAAACCGAGACAGGTGTGTTCGCCCGCTGCGAAGGTGATGTGGGGGGTGCGCTTGCGGAAGACGTCGAACTCCTCCGGACGTTCCCACCGCGTCCCGTCGCGGTTGGCAGATCCCATGCACACGTCGACCACTGAGTTCGCGGGGATCTCGACGCCCTCCAGTTCGGTGTCCTCGGAGGCGAATCGCTGCACGGTGGTCAGTGGTGTCTCGAACCGCAGCGCCTCCTCGATGGCGGGTCCGATGAGCTCGGGGTTCTCCCGTACCGCCGTGAACTGCTCGGGGTGCGACAGCAGGAGGTAGAGCAGGTTGCCAGAGGACCGATAGGTGGTCTCCAGACCTGCGGGAAGGAGCAGGCGCAGGAAGGAGTAGATGGCCTCGTCTGTCAGCTTCTCGCCATCGATCTCCGCCGTGACGAGGTCACCGATGATGTCCTCGGTCGGACTGTTCTTCCTGGCCTCCATCTGTACCAGGAAGTAGTCCTTCAGTGCCGCAGACGATTCGAACGCCTGCTTGTACTTGACGGTGTAACTGATGAGGTCGACGGCCCATTTGCGGAATGCGGGAAGGTCCTCTTCGGGCAGTCCCAACAGTTTCGCGATCACGCGAGTCGGAAACTCGAAGGTGAAGTTCTTGATGAGATCGGTCTGACCGTCGTCGATGAACTCGTCGATGAGCGCGTTCACGATGGGCCGGACTATCTCGGGTTCCCAGCGAACCAGGGACTTCGACTTGAAGGCCGCCGAGACGAGGTTGCGGTGCTCGCGGTGCGTCGTGCCGCCCATGGCGAGGATCGTCGGGCCGATGAAGAGACCGATCGTCGCGTCGTACATCGCCGAGTTGAACAGTTTGCCATCGCGGAACACCGTGTTGACCGCGCTGAAGGACATGGCGGCATAGTTCTGTTTGGGCCGCATGCTCTCCGGGGTCTTGGAGTAGTCCATGACGCTGCCGCGGAAGACACCCGCCTCGGCGCGCTTGTCTGCGAAGAATGGATACGGGTCACGAATGCGCCTGGCTCGTTCCTCAGCGGGCACTTCGGCCTGTACTTCGGTATCCACGGCACCCTTCCCGCGCGAGGTCGGCAGACTTGCTGCACGCACCTACTGTAACGATTACAGTAGTGTACAGCCAGTGCGAGGCCGCTGAACCGCGGTCCATCGACCACGGAGGCGGCATGGGTATCACCGAGGAACACCTCGACGCACACCGGCACGAGGCCAACCAGTACGAGGCCGACCAGCTCGACGCCGAATTGCGCGCAGTCCTCAACGCTCAGCGCCAGGCGTTCGTCGCCGGGGGCCCTCCGAGCGTCGCCGTCCGGCGCAACCGGATCGACAGGCTGTTGGCACTGGTACTCGACAACACCGACGACTTCGTCGAGGCGATGGCAGCGGACTTCGGCACCAGATCACGGTCGGCATCACTGTTCACCGAGGTGGTCGGCATGATCCCGGTGATCGAACACACCAGGGCGCACCTCGCCGAGTGGATGCGACCGAGCGCAATCATGCGCGCCGCCAGGCTCTTCGGGATGACGGCCCACGTCGAATCCACGCCGCTCGGCGTCGTCGGAATAATCGGTCCGTGGAACTTCCCGCTGAACCTCGTCGTACTTCCGGCCACCGCCGCGTTCGCTGCTGGCAATCGCGTGATGATCAAGACCTCGGAGATCACTCCCCGCACCGCAGAACTGTTGGCACGGCTGGTTCCCCAGTACTTCGGCGCCGACGAATTGCAGGTCATCACCGGCGGTCCCGACGTCGCGGCTACCTTCTCGGGCCTGCCCTTCGACCATCTGTTCTTCACCGGATCCCCCTCCGTTGGCGCCATGGTCGCGCGGGCGGCATCGCAGAACCTGGTTCCCGTCACGCTGGAACTCGGTGGCAAGAATCCGGTGGTGGTGTCCCCGGATGCCGACATCAGGCGGTCGGCTGCGCGAATCGCCAAGGCGCGCATGGTCAACGGGGGCCAGGTGTGTGTCTGTCCCGACTACGTCTTCGTGCCTCGCGATCGGGTCGAGGCGTTCGTGGACGTCGCGCGCGACACGCTGCGGGAGATGTTCCCCACGGTCGTCTCCAATGGCGACTACTGCTCGTCGGTCAACGACGCGAACTTCGATCGGGTGGTCGGGCTGATTGACGACGCCCGATCCCACGGCGCCCGCGTCGAATCGGTTGCGCCTGGCGGCGAGGTGCTGCCGGACCGGACGACGCGCAAGATCGCGCCGACCATCGTTCGCGACGTCGACGACCGGATGAAGATCGCCGCCGAGGAGGTCTTCGGCCCGGTCCTGGTGGTGATGGAGTACGCAGGACTGTCCGAGGCCATCGACTACATCAACGGGCGCCCGGCGCCGCTGGTGGCGTACTGGTACGGGCCGGATGGCGAGTACTTCCGTGACTTCGTCCGCAGTACGCGCAGCGGTGGGGTGGCACGAAACGACTTCGCCGCGCAGATGATTCCGTCAGCGGCACCGTTCGGCGGCGTCGGCCGCAGCGGGATGGGGTCCTACCACGGGAAGGCAGGCTTCGATACCTTCAGTCATCAGCGCTCGGTCGTGGGCACCGACCTGCCGTTCAGCGTCACGGGTTCTGCGGCGCCTCCGTTCACCCGACCGATGAAGGCGTATGCGAACTTCTCGCTGCGGATGGCCCGGAAGCGCACCAACAAGCGACTCAAGGCGCACGGGGTGGAGT
>NZ_JBOGDD010000421.1:0-3435 GCF_050701675.1 Mycobacterium sp.
GACTGTGCCCGCGTATTCGACGGCGTGCCGATCATCGTTTTATGACGGCGAGTTCGGAACATCCGCTGTTGGGAGCACCGTCACGTCATGCGAGTTCGCCGAAGTCGTCCGCTCGGCCTATGTAAACCAACTGCACCGCGGGGGCACTGTAGTGATCAACGCGTACAGCCCCGTCACTAACATGACCTACCGAATGACTTGCCGAGGCAACCAAGTGGTGGCGTGCGAGGGTGGCAACGCCGCCGTTGTCTACCTCTACTGATGGCAGTCGTCCATTAGGACGTAAGCGCAATCTTCTGGACGACACAAGGATTCGTGGTCTTGCTCGGCCGGTGGAAGCGGCTCGTAGGCGGGCAAGAAGTAAGTCCACTGTCCTGGCGACTGGTGTGCCCCACTGATCACCCGCGAAGCGCTCACGCCGGCTCGAACCGGAACACCGCCAATCGTCCTGCCAGCGACTCGAATTCATCGGGCGTGCCGTCGACGACCAGACCACTGCGCTTGGCGAACCCGACGCCGACCGGCACCTTCACGGCGAACGCCCGCAGGACGGGCCTGGATTCGTCGGAGGACAGCTCGACGATTCTGATCCGCCGCGACCGGCGGCCGCGGGTGAGCGTGCCCACCCCGGCGGCGCGGGCATTGGCGGCCCAGTCGGCATGGGGATAGCCGGCGACGGTGTAGAGCCCACCGTCGTGGTCGAACGGTGTCATCGGCGTGCTGCGCGGTCGGCCGGACTTGCGGCCTGGCACGGTGAGCACCATCGACGGTCCCGCCGGGACGCCGAGCTTCTGGACGGCGATCATCACCTTGTTCATCGGCTTGAGCCAGCGGGGCGGTCGCGGGGCGGCATCTTTCTCGGACATATTCTGTCTCCCTTACGCTTCAGTGAAGAGATGGCGGTTCTCGGACACCCACTGCGCGAACGTGCACGCCGGACGATCGAGGATCTTCTCGACGTCGTGGGTCACCAACGCGGGCTGGTCGATCGTCTCAGTCAGCAGCGTCATGTAGGCGTCGGCGAACTCAGAGGAGAAGCCGATGCCCTGGAAGCGTTGCCGCACTATGTCTTCCGGGGCTTCCAGGTACGTCAGCTCGCGGCCGAGGACGGTGCCGATGACCTCGACGAGCTGCGTGTTGGTCAGGGACTGCGGGCCGGTCAGCGGAATCCGCTGTCCGACCAGGTCGTCGGTGAGCAGTGCTCGCGCGGCGACGGCGGAGATGTCACGGTCGGCGATGGGTGCGGTGGACGCCGATGCGTACGGGCCGCCGACCACGTCACCGCCACGGAGCTGGGGTGCCCACATACCCCCGAAATTGGATGCGAACACGGTGGGGCGCAGGCTGACCCACTCCAACCCCGAGTCGACGGCGAGCTGCTCGACCTCGGTGTTGCGATCGCCCCGGAATCGGGACGGCTGGCGGGAGAAGTCCTCGTCGGCGTTGATCGCCGAGAGGGCGACGAGGCGTCTGACTCCTGCGTCGCGTGCCGCGGCGACCGTCGCGGTCAGTTCCTCGCCGAGTGCCCTCGAGTTGAGGAACACCGCCGCAGCGCCCGCCAGCGCGGCGGTCGCCGAGTCGAACGGCGTGACGCCGGGCGGAAAGTCGGAGGGGTCGGGGCGGCGGGTGATGGCTCGTATCTCGATTCCCGCTTCGGCGAGCTCGGTGATCAGGGGTCGGCCGACGTTTCCGGTCGCTCCGGTGACGACGATGGCGGTGGGTGTGGTCATGTCCTGCTCCTTGACGAGATGGGGTATCTGCAATCAAGGACGGGCCGGCGCGGCGAAAAGTTACGGACGCGACGTGTAACTTTTCCCGCCGCTGGTTCGTCCTACTTGCATGACACCTTCGCCCGACGTGACCGGCGAGATCACCTCCGCCTGGCGAGACCACCGGCCCTACCTGGTGAACCTGGCCTATCAGATGCTCGGAGACGTCGGGGAGTCCGAGGACGTCGCGCAGGAGGCGTTCCTGCGGTTGTCGCGAGCGGATCCCGCGGGAATCGATGACGTCCGCGGGTGGCTGACCGTCGTGGCGGGGCGGTTGTGCCTGGATCAGCTCAGATCAGCGCGGGTCCGGCTGGAAACCAGGTTGTTGCCCGAGTACGACTCGACGGTGGACGACGGCGCTCTTGGGCGTGACCCCGCCGACCGCGTCACCCTGGACGACGAGGTCGGCATCGCACTGACGCACGTGCTTCGGCAGCTCAGTCCTGGCGAGCGCGTGGCGTTCGTCCTGCACGACGTGTTCGCCGTCCCGTTCGACGAGATCGCCGAGACGGTGGGTCGGCCCGCGGGCACCTGTCGTCAGCTCGCGCGACGGGCGCGGGCGAAGATCGCCGACGCGGCACCCCGGTCGGTGGTGCCTGCCACGGCCGAACACCAGCTCGTCACCGAGTCGTTCATCACTGCCTGTGCCAACGGCGACTTGGAGGCACTGACGGCGCTACTCGATCCGACCGTGTGGGGTGTCGGCACGGTACTCACCGACCCCGTCCCGCCGCCCCAGGTCAACCACGGGCCGCACGACGTCGCCGTCAATCTGATGCGCTACCTGAGTCCACGGACGACGGTGGTGTGCGGTCCTCCCGGCGAGCCCGTATTGCTGGCGTTCGAGCACGGTCGGTTGTTCGCGATCGTGGTGCTGACCATCCGCGACTCCCTGGTGGTGAAGATCGAGGCCACCGCGGATCCGTCGGCCCGTCAGCCGTAGGTGAACGAGAATGCCTGCAGTCCCTTGCTCAGGCTGACGTCGACGTGCCCGGCGCCGGCCCCGTTCCCGGAATCGTCGCCCGCAATGATCTGGCGCATGTTCGGGGCGCCGCTGACCGGGATGACGGTGGTCTTACCGTCGCGCGTGACGGTGACGCTGCCCGTGCCGCCGACCACCAGGTAGACGTTCTTGGCGTGGTAGTTCAGGGCGATGGTGGCCCCGTCGTCCACGGCGGTGACGCCCTGGTAGTCCAGGGCCCAACGGCCCTTCAACGCGAACGAGTCGTCGGCCAGCTGGGCAGGCAGGTCGAAGGTTGCCTCGCCCTGGTCATAGGTCCCTTGACCGCCGTAGTTCGCAACCTTGCCGACGCTGAAGTACGTCTCGGGGGTCAGCGTCGACGTCGGGGTGGTGTCGGCGTCCTGTGTTGCGGGCGGCAGATCGACACCCTCGTTGGCATCCGAGAGCAGTTGGCGGATCAGGCTTTCCGTGACGTCGTAGTCACCTTCGCCGAACTTGACGTGCCGGACGGTGCCTTGGGCGTCGATGAGATATTCGGCGGGCCAGTAGCGGTTGCGGTAGTTGGTCCAGGTGGCCAGGCTGTTGTCCAGCGCGATCGGGTACTCGATGTTCAGGTCGGCGGCCCCGCTCGCGACGTTGGAGTCGACCTTCTCGAACACGTACTCGGGGGAATGCACCCCGATGACCTCGAACCCCTTGTCCTTG
>NZ_JBOGDD010000422.1:0-4050 GCF_050701675.1 Mycobacterium sp.
CCGATGCCGTCGAACGGTTTTGTGAGGCCCTGCGCGACGAGGTCATGCGCAAGACCGGCCTCATCGCGTCCGTCGGCGCCGGTTCGGGCAAGCAGCTCGCGAAGATCGCGTCGGGATTGGCCAAGCCCGACGGTGTCCGCGTCATCCGACGCGAGGAGGAGCGCACGCTGCTCGCCACTCTGCCGGTCCGACGGTTGTGGGGGATCGGGCCGGTTGCCGAGGATCGTCTGCACCGGCTGGGCATCGACACCGTGGGCGCGTTGGCGGCGCTGAGCAACTCCGAAGTGGCCAGCGTCCTCGGGGGCACGATCGGGCCCGCTCTGCATCTGCTGGCGCGAGGCATCGACGACCGGCCGGTCGCGGAACGGTCGGAGTCCAAACAGATCAGCGCGGAGTCGACCTTCGCGGCGGATCTGACGACCCTCGATCAGCTGCGCGAAGCCATCGGCCCGATCGGAGAGCACGCGCACCAGCGCCTGGAGCGAGACAGTCGGGGGGCCCGCACGGTCACCGTCAAGCTGAAGAAGTCCGACATGAGCACGCTGACGCGATCCGCGACCCTGCCGTACGCCACCGCCGACGCCGCAACGCTCATCGGCACCGCGCGCAGGCTGCTGCTCGATCCGGTCGAGATCGGTCCGGTGCGCCTCGTCGGAGTCGGCTTCTCCGGGCTGTCCGACGTGCTCCAGGAATCGCTGTTCCCCGATCTCGATCAGGACCTGAACGCCTCCGACAGCCACCAGGCCGGGCCGGTCCCCGCCGCAGCGGACGCCGCGACGGTGGCGCCCTGGCGCATCGGCGACGACGTCGTGCACACCAGGTTCGGGCACGGCTGGGTACAGGGTGCGGGCCACGGCGTCATGACCGTGCGGTTCGAGACTCGAGCCAGCGGGCCCGGGCAGGCCCACACGCTTGCCCACGACAGCCCCGAGGTCACCCGCACGAATCCGGTCGACAGCCTGGACTGGCCTGAGTTCGTCGAGGCGATGGCCGAGCAGGCCACGGCCACGCCCTCACCCCCACACGGCGAAGACGTCCTCGACTGACCTCCCAGCGGCCAGAGCGGCCATCAGCAGCACGCGGGACTGCGGCGGCGGCAGGGTCCGCGCCACCGAGGCCCCTGCGTCGACCAGCAGGCGGCCGGGGCCGTAGCCGACGGTGACCCGTGCGCCGGGCACGCGCGTCGAGATGACCACCTCGACGCCCGCGTCACGTGCTCGCCGGACGCCTTCGATCACCGCGGCGCCCGCGTTTCCCGAGCCCAGCGCTTCGAGCACGATTCCCCTGGCGCCGGCCGCGACACACGCTTCGAGTGCCACCGCATCACTGCCGGCGTAGGTGGCGACGATGTCGACCCGCGGCGCGCTTGCGGCCGACAGTTCGCCGAATCGGATGCGCTGCCTCGCCGTCGGCGCCACCACGACGCCGACGAATCCGGACCCGGTCTTGGTCAGTCCCAGTGGTTGCCAGACCGTGCCGGAAAGCGTCACGACCACTCCGATGCCCCTGGCGTCGACGCTGGCTGCCAGCGAAATCGCGGCGTGCAGGTTGGCGGGACCGTCGGCGTGCTCGGCATCGGAACTGCGCATGGCGCCGGTCAGCACGACGGGCATGTCGCCGTCATGGGTCAGGTCGAGCCACAGCGCCGTTTCCTCCATCGTGTCGGTGCCGTGCGTGATCACCACGCCGTCGGCGCCCGCCTGCGCGGCGTCGGCCACCGAGGCGCTGATCCGGTCCCAGTCCGACGTCGTGAGCTGGGAACTGTCCACTGCCAGGAGGTCGACGACGTCGACGTCGAAACCGGTGTCGAGGCCCGACGTCAAGTCGTTGCCGGTGCGTGTGGGGCGCGCAACTCCGTCCGTGCCGGTGCTCGTGGCGATGGTGCCGCCGGTGGTGATGACGACGACGCGGCTCATCCGGTGACGACTCGCTCGCACGCTTCGCTCATGCGGCGATTGTTCACCATCGGCGCTTTGGGATGATGGTCGAGTGACTGACGAATCAACGGGTCCGGCCGTGCCGGTGACTGCGGGCGACGAAGCCGATCCGCCGCGGCCGCGACGCCGACTGCGCCTGTTGCTCTCGGTCGCCGCGGTCATCCTCGTCCTCGACGTGGTGACGAAGGTGTTGGCGGTCAGACTCCTGGCTCCGCAGCAGCCGGTCTCCATCATCGGCGACACCGTGACGTGGACCCTGGTTCGCAACTCCGGCGCAGCGTTCTCGATGGGGACGAGCTACACCTGGGTGCTCACCCTGGTGGCGACCGGTGTGGTGATCGGCATCATCTGGATGGGGCGGCGGCTGGTGTCCCCGTGGTGGGCGCTGGGGCTCGGCATGATCCTCGGCGGTGCGCTCGGGAACCTCGTCGACCGGTTCTTCCGTTCGCCAGGCCCACTGCGGGGTCACGTCGTCGACTTCCTGTCCATCGGATGGTGGCCGGTGTTCAACGTCGCCGACCCGGCGGTGGTTGGCGGCGCCATCCTGCTGGTCGGGCTGTCACTGTTCGGCTTCGACTTCGACACCAATGGCCGCCGAACGGCGGACGCCGACCCGGCCGACCCGGTCGGCGCCGCCGCGACGGAGGAATCCGAAGCCGAAGCCGATACCGAGAGGGACTGATGACCACCCGGTCGATGCCGGTACCGGAGGGCCTCGCAGGCATGCGGGTGGACGCCGGGCTCGCGCGGTTGCTCGGTCTGTCCCGGACTGCGGCGGCGACCCTCGCCGAAGAAGGGGGGGTCGATCTCGACGGGGCTCCTGTCGGCAAGTCCGACCGACTGGCCGCCGGCGCGTGGCTCGAGGTTCGATTACCGGAACCGCCTGCGCCGCTGGATAATCCGCCCGTCGACATCGAGGGCATGGCGATCCTCTACGCCGATGACGACATCGTGGCAGTCGACAAGCCCCCCGGCGTCGCCGCTCACGCGTCGGTCGGATGGACCGGGCCAACCGTGCTCGGCGGACTGGCCGCGGCCGGATTCCGGATCACCACCTCCGGCGTGCCCGAACGCAAGGGCATCGTGCAGCGGCTCGACGTTGGCACGTCGGGCGTCATGGTGGTGGCGCTCTCCGAACACGCGTACACAGTGCTCAAACGCGCCTTCAAGGAGCGCACGGTCGACAAGCGCTACCACGCGCTGGTGCAGGGACACCCCGATCCGTCCAGCGGAACCATCGACGCCCCCATCGGACGGCATCGGAGCAACGACTGGAAGTTCGCCGTCAGCGAGAGCGGCCGACACAGCACCACTCACTACGACACGGTCGAGGCATTCGTCGCGGCGAGCCTGCTCGACGTGCACCTGGAGACGGGTCGCACCCACCAGATCCGGGTGCACTTCTCCGCCCTGCACCATCCGTGCGCCGGGGACCTGACCTACGGCGCCGATCCCACCCTGGCGAAGAGGCTCGGGCTGGAACGGCAGTGGTTGCACGCCCGCTACCTGGCGTTCGCCCACCCCGCCGACGGCCGCCGCATCGAGATCACCAGCCCGTACCCGGCCGACCTGCAACACGCGCTCGACGTCCTCCGTCGCCACGACTCGTGACCGCCAGGTCGGTCGCCGAGTCCCGTCGGCGCTCCGGTGTGCTGTTCGGCGTCGGAGCCTTCGCCTGGTGGGGCCTGTGCCCAGGCTTCTTCCCGCTGCTGCTGCCCGCAGGTTCGTTGGAGGTGCTGGCCCACCGCATCGTGTGGAGTGCGATATGCCTCCTGTTGGTGCTCGTCGTGGCGCGCCGCCTCGGTGACCTGCGAAGGCTCAGCGGGCGCACCTGGCTGTTGTTGGCGGCGGCCTCGGCGCTGATCTCGGTCAACTGGGGCGTGTACATCTACGCCGCGACCCACGGGCACGTCGTCGACGCGGCGCTTGGCTACTTCATCAATCCGTTGGTCACGGTCGCGATCGGGGTGCTCGTGTTTCGCGAGCGGATCGGCCGATGGCAGTTGGTCGCGCTGGCGTTGGCCGTGGTCGCCGTGGTGGTGCTGACCGCGGAGGTGGGCACGCCGCCCTACATCGCGGTCGCCCTCGCGGCGACGTTCGCACTGTACGGGCT
>NZ_JBOGDD010000423.1:0-2204 GCF_050701675.1 Mycobacterium sp.
GGTCGGGCTTCTACTTCTACTTCGACTCGAAGTACGCGGTGCTCGCCGTCGTCGTTGCGGATGCGATGGCCGAGCTCGACAAGCTGACCCACGACTTCGCGCCGCGCGAAGAGGGGGAGACGCCTGCCGAGTTCGCCAAGCGCATGGTCGGCAGCGCGGCGGCCGTCTTCTCGCACAACGATCCGATCATGAAGGCCTGCACGCTGGCGCAGAACACCGACGCACAGCTGCGGGACATGATGAACGACTTCTCGGACACCGTCATCGACAAGATCGTCGGGCTGGTCAAGCAGGACACCGGTGCGCGCCCCATCTCCGACGATCTGCCAGCCCTCGTCCGCACGCTCACCGCGACGACGGCGCTGACGCTGTCCAACGACAGCGCGTTCGTCGGCCGTGAGGATGACTCCGCGCGCGCCATCGAGGTGCTCGAACGGCTGTGGCTGAACGCGCTGTGGGGCGGCGGGAGCGTGTCCGGCATCTAGCCCGGTCGGTAGGGTCGGCCTCATGGCGCAGGGATTTGCGGGCAAGCGGTGTTTCCTGACGGGTGCGGCCAGCGGGATCGGCCGTGCGACGGCGCTGAAGCTGGCCGCCCAAGGGGCCGAGTTGTTCCTCACCGACCGCAACGCCGAGGGCCTCGAGGAGACCGTCGCGGACGCCCGGGCACTCGGCGGCACGGTCAGCGCGTACCGCGCGCTCGACATCTCGAACTACGACGAGGTGGCCGCGTTCGCCGCGGACATCCACGCCGAGCATCAGAGCATGGACGTCGTGATGAACATCGCCGGGGTCTCGGCCTGGGGGACGGTGAGCCACCTGACCCATCGGCACTGGGAGTCGATGATCTCGATCAACCTGATGGGGCCGATCCACGTCATCGAGACCTTCGTTCCGCCAATGGTTCTCGCCGGAAACGGTGGTCACCTGGTCAACGTCTCATCCGCTGCCGGCCTGGTCGCGCTGCCGTGGCACGCCGCCTACAGTGCCAGCAAGTACGGCCTGCGCGGCCTGTCCGAGGTGCTGCGCTTCGACCTGGCCCGCCACGGCATCGGGGTGTCGGTCGTCGTGCCTGGCGCAGTCAAGACGCCGCTGGTGCAGACCGTCGAGATCGCAGGCGTGGATCGCGAAGACCCGCAGGTGCGCAAGTGGGTGGACCGATTCGGCGGACACGCCGTGTCGCCGGAGGTGGTGGCCGACAAGATCCTTCGCGGCGTCACCCGCAACCGGTACCTCGTCTACACCTCCGGCGACATCCGGGCGCTGTACGCGTTCAAGCGCTTCGCCTGGTGGCCCTACAGCGTCGCGATGCGACGGGTGAACGTCATCTTCACCCGCGCGCTGAGGCCGTCTAAGACCGGTTGAGCCCGAGCGCGTCGGTCATCGTGAAGAACAGATCGCTCTGATCGGTCAGTGCCACGGCGTTGGCCGCCCGCGGACCGAACGCCGCGATCCGAAGCTGAGTTCCGGTGTGCGGTTGGTCCTGCACGGCGACGTCGGTCGACGAGCCGTAGTTGACGGTCAGCTCGGCGTCGTCGGCGGTGGTCAGCGTGCGGGTCAGGCCGGGGTACACGATGTCGCGGACCCGTTCGATCGGCAGCTTGGCCTCTTCGGCGACCCCGCGCAGGTCGTCCTCGGTGACGTTGTCGACGATCTGGCTGGTGTGCGCATGGTCCGCGGTCGCGATCACCAGGGTGTTGCCGTCCTTCTTCGCGAAGTCGAGCGCCGCCTGGATGGCTTCGTCGAAGGCCACCGTCTCACCGATCTGGCCGCACGGATTTGCGGCGTGGTCCTGCTTGTCGATCGAGGCGCTCTCGACCTGCAGGAAGAAGCCCTTGTCCTTCCCCTTGTCGCTGCCGCTGAGGAGATCGATGGTCTTCTTCGTCATGGCGGCCAATTCCGGCACCTCCGCGCCCCGTTCGGAGTTGTCCCCGCACTTCGCCGGGGGCTGCAGATAGCCCTGCCGGACCGCGACGGGACCCGTCCAGCTCACCGGCATGTTGCCGTCGGCGAACAGGCCGAGCACAGGGGCGTCCTGGTCGGCCTTGGAGACGCCGTCCAATTCGCTTGCGGTACGGACGATCTGGAATCCGCGTTCCTTGGCCTGAACTTCCAGCGTCTTGCCCTTGAAGTCGCCACCGTTGGCGGTCTGGGCGAAGGTCTCGGCTCCGCCGCCCATGGTGATGTCGGGGTGGGCGGCCAGCAGC
>NZ_JBOGDD010000424.1:0-3321 GCF_050701675.1 Mycobacterium sp.
GTCGAGGACACCGCCGAAGAAGCCAACGCCGGCGTTGGCCACCACGCTGTCGACGCGGCCGAAGGTCTTGACCGCGGCCTCGAGTACGGCGACCGCCGATTCAGGAAGGCCCGCGTCTGCGCCGACGGCCACGACACGGTCCCCGAACGCGTCGACGAGTGGGGCGATCCTGTCCGCGTCCAGATCTGTGGCGACCACGGACGCACCGGCTTCCAGCAGCTGACGGGCGGTGGCCGCCCCGATTCCCGACCCGGCGCCGGTCACCACCACGACGGTGCCGGTCAGGTCGCGTAGCGCAACGGTCATGATCGCCCCTCGATGTACTGGACGACGAGATCTGCGCGCGTCCGCGTCTGCTCGATCAGTTCGGCGTTGCGCAGATCGACCTGGTTGGTCCACTCCGCGGCCTCGGCGTGCGTCTTTCCGAATCGATGATGGCGGTCGATCAGACGCTCGGCACGAACGTCCTCGGGCACGTCGAGAAACCACACCTCGTCCAGCGTTTCGCGGACCTGCTCCCAACCGCCGTCGTTCATCAGCAGGTAGTTGCCTTCTGTCACGATCAGGGGCGTCGAAACCGACACCGCCACAGCGCTTCCAATGGATTCATCAAGAGCCCTGTCGAACCTCGGGGCGTAGAGGACATCGCCGGTTTGACTGCGCAGTGCCCGCAGCAGCGCCACGTAACCACCGACGTCGAACGTATCGGGCGCACCCTTGCGGTCGCGGCGGGCCAGCCGGATCAACTCGCTGTTCGCCAGGTGGAACGCGTCCATCTCGACCAGGGTGGCCCGAGCCCCGAGTTGGGCGAGAAGGGCCGCGCCGAGGGTCGTCTTCCCCGCGCCAGGAGAGCCCGTGATGCCCAGGAGTCGGCGCTGGCTCGTCGAGGCGAGATGGCGGGCCCGGTCGACGAGTTCGTCGAGAGTGGCGGTGACCGCCGTCGGCATGGTCATGACGTGAGTGCGCTCCGTGTCACCAGCGTGCGGAGATGGCATCGAAGGTGGCGGCCGACTCCTCGGTCAGCCTCTCGTCGAACAGGGCGTTGGCCACTGCAGGCGGCAGCGCGAAGGCGTCGACGCCGTGCCGGGTCAGGTAGACCAGGTCTGCGGTACTGCGCACGCTGGCGGCCAACACGCGCGTGGCGCTCTCCGACGCCCGCAGTAACTCGACCATGGCGACGGTCTCGATGCGCGCGTCACGGCCCGCGTCGGCCATCCGCCCCACGTACGGGGCGAGGTACGTGGCGCCGGCGCATGCGGCCGACACCGCCTGCATGGCCGAGTAGACCACGGTGATCAGGACCGGAATGCCCTCTGCCGCAAGGCGCGAGGCGGCCCGTGTGCCGGACCGCGTGGCGGCTACCTTGATGACCACCTTGTCGCCGAGTTCGGCGAGCTCGCGGCCGCGCTTCTCTAGCTCGTCAGCGGAATCGCCCCACGTCTGGACGAACACCTCCTGCGCGCCCGCCGCGACCGCCCACCGATAGACCTCGGGGATGTCCCTTCCCGACAGGCCGGCCCGGTCGAGGATGGTGGGGTTGGTGGTGATTCCACGGAAGATACCCACGTCCAGCAACGGTTCGACGTCATCGCGTGCTGCGGAATCAACGTAGAGAGACAACACGGAAAGCTCCTTGGTGCGGTCGGCTCTTCAAGCCGGTGGCCGAGAAATCACCTGGCCCTTCGTACGCCAGTGTCCGCATGCCACTCCTCTGAAGGTGCTCTATGACAACGTTGTCACAGGAAGTGAAGCACATCACGAGTGTTTATGACAACGTTGTCATAGAGATCGGTCGAATTTGATCCTCGCGGGCCGTCAGGACGGCTGATCGACGCGACCGAGGTAGGGCCCCGGTATGCGACTGCTGTCTCGCTCGACAACCGAGACAGCCAGCAGCTGGTGCCTTTTCAGTCGCTTGCCGGGTTCGGTGATCCGGCGAAACAACCGCTCGACGGCAATGCGCCCCAAGTCGTCGGGTCGCTGATCGACCACCGAAACGGACGGCTGCAGCGAATCCGACATCGGGATGTCCCCGAAACCGACCAGAGCCAGATCAGTGCGCTTGATCCGGTGAAGGTGAGGGACCAGCTCTCGGGTGGTGGTGGAATTGGCGGCGAACACCGCGGTCGGCGGCGATGGCAACGCCAACATCGCATCGACCATTGCGGGCATGCTCTCGCCGTGCCAGTAGCCCTCCAGCTCTGGGTCCGCGGGTATCTGGAACTTGGCGAGCGTTGCGTAGTAACCCGCCCTGCGGCGTTCCAGCGTGACCACGGTACCGGCCGGTGCGAGCAAAGCGATCCGACGATGGCCCATAGCGATCAACGACGTGACCGCTTCGGCGGCCCCTTTGGCGTCGTCCTCAGTCACGCTGTCGGCTTGCAGATTCTGCGGCGGACGATCGACGAACACCATGGGGATCTGCGCTGCCCACGACGCGAGGTATCGGTGATCGTGGCTGATCGACGCGAGGATCAGGCCGGACACCTGCCTGCGAAGCATCGCTTCCAACGCCGTCCGCTCCTCCTCCGGAGTCTCGCCAAGGCCGGTCACCAAGGCGACGGTGTCCCGCAGCCGAGCTTCGCGTTCGACCGCGCGAGCGATGGTGCCGAAGAACGGATCGGCCAGGTCGGGGACGGCGATGCCAATGGCGGAGTCCCTTCCGAGCCGGAACGACTTGGCCAGCAGGTTGGGCGTGTAGTTCGTCTGCTCGATGGCTTGCTGGACCCGTTGGCGGACCCCGTCGGAGATGTAGCCGTCGTCGTTCACGACCCGCGACACCGTCTTGATGCTGACGCCGGCACGCAGCGCCACATCGCGCATCGTCGTCATGACACTTCCGATCGTCGGTAGGACCTCGAACGCTATGACAACGATGTCACATCGTCGCGCGTTGGCACGTGATGCTCGTCCGCATGCTCTTACGTCGCGGTGGGCACGGATGCTCAAGGCCGCCGGCGTTCGTCATATCCGATATCACGATGAGCGCCACACCTGTGGAACTCTCATGCACCTTGAGAATGTCCCAACCGCTTTGATCTCAGCTTGGCTCGGGCACGCATCAAAGGCTTTCACGATGGCGACATACGTGCATTCGCAGCCTGAGGCGTTGGCGGCCGCCGCAGAGAGTTTCGCGAAGGTCGCGGGGAACGGCAAGCAAGTTCGCTGATCCCTTAGGGATGCTCGGCCGTAGGCAAAGGTACGCCACGCGTCGGCAGCGCGTGTCCGCCGGACTACGGAGTCACTGCCCTCGGACTTCCCGCGACGATGGAAAGTGACTCGGACGCAGCCCCCATACGCGCCATGTGCCGTCCGTACAAC
>NZ_JBOGDD010000425.1:0-11531 GCF_050701675.1 Mycobacterium sp.
CCCTCAACGGGTCTGGATCGGGGATGTCCGGTCGCGGGGGCCATTCGGCGACCAAAATCGACGCACGAGTGGAGTGGTCGTTGTACCGAAGGAAGCTCTCGTCGACGTCGAAGTACTCGAGGAGGACGGCGAGAACCTCCTGCGACACGATGGCCGTGGTCGCAGCGTTCGCCGCCATCAGCCGGACGGCGGCGGTGCTCACCAGCCGGTCCAGGCTCAGGGGCGATGATTCTGCGGGCACGGAATTCAGCGTAACGGCGGCACGTCAATGTCGACGGCCCGTTGGCGGTTGCGGATCGTGGCAGGAGGCCCGACCGACGGGGCGGGCCGGTTGGGAGTCCTGCGAGTAGACGAAGTCGACTCGGGCCACCACTTCGAAGGCGTCGACCTGCGTCACCGTACGACCGTGCGGTCGGCCCGTCGTGCCTCGGCTTGAGCCGCCGTGATGGCCATCTCATCGAAGATCTTCGGGAGTTGCTCCGGTGCTGCGTGATTGGCGAAGGTGCGCCGGTCCCACCACATCATCTTCGTGCGGTATCTCTCGTCGGGGTACGGCGTCGCCGCAATGGGCGCCACCACGGCTCCCGACGTGCGCCACCGCTCGAGCACGTGCGGCGCTGAGGTCGCCATGCCGAACTGGACGTCTAGCAGAGCCATTCCGTGAAATATGGTGCGCGCCAACGCCTGGGACAGTCGTCGCGCATTGTCCCGATCGTCCGTGGTCCAGGCGGACTTCATTTCCAGCACGCCGAAGGGAATTCGGTCGGCGATCATCTTGTAAACGGCGGGTAACCCCGGCTGCCCGGCCCACTCGACCGTCGCGTGCGATTCGTCGGCGGATCGCAGGGGGCCCTTGGCGCGAAGGCCGCCGATCACCCGTCCCGCCGCGTCGATGGTCGTCCAGAACATCGCAGTGTCGACGCCGTCTCGAATCGCACCAAGGTCCAAGGCCCGCTCGACACCGTGGGCACGGTAACTCCGTTCGGCGCCGCGCAGATACTCGTGCCACAGGTCGCGGTCTACCGTTGGATGGGACACCACCATCGTGCACTCCGCAACAGGGTCCCACCAGCTAATGTTGTCGGTCAGCGGAGAGCCATCGGAAAATCCGAAGTCGAGGGGTTGGGGGTGCATCGTCGCCTCATTCGTTCGGCAGTCAGTGATGGGGGGAGGTCGTCACTGTCTGCGGTCCTTCGCGATGGGTGGGGATACCCAGTCGTCAATAATTATCAGTCCTAACCATGGCCGGACTCCAGCTAGGATGCGAGTGTTTTCTGAGATCGCAATGCGAAGCGTCGACCTGCCACGACGGCTCGCTAATCTCAATTTATTTGCAGCAATTCCCAGTAGTAGCGTTGCAGCAGATTGACCGCCCTAATGGTTCGCTTGGGCGAATATCTGTACCGCATCTGGCAAATTGATGCGCGTGGATGCCATTCTGTTTCAGGTGGTGAAGGCGTTAAGAGTAATCCGGGACCAGTTTCGTGGTCAGGGCCCCTTTGAGAGGAGAGAGCGTGAAAGTATTCCACGATCTGAATGAGTTTGCGACGGCACAGGGCAGCCAACTCGGACCCACCGAGTGGATGGAGATCAGCCAAGAACGCGTGAACCTCTTCGCCGAGGCCACCGACGATCATCAGTGGATCCACGTCGACCCCGAGCGGGCGGCAGGCGGCCCGTTCGGCGCGACGATCGCCCATGGGCTACTCACGCTGTCGCTTCTGCCGCACTTCTCTCATCAGCTCTACCGAGTCGACAACATCACGCTGGCGGTCAATTACGGCTACGACAAGGTTCGCTTCATCACGCCGGTGAAGGTGGGCGCGAAGATCCGGGCGCGTGGCGAAATCACCGCCATCAAACAGCTCGAGGGCGCGGTCCAAGCCACCACGACGATCACCGTCGAGATCGAGGATTCGGCCAAGCCGGCGGCCGTCGCAGAGTCGATCGTCCGCTACATCGCGTGATTCTGTGGCGCGTGCTTACGGGGCGCTGAGTTCTGGACGTTACGACTTGCGCTGGGCGGCCTTGACCAATCCACCGCCGATGATGAGGCGCTGGATCTCGCTCGTTCCCTCGTAGAGGCGCAGGAGTCGGACGTCTCGATAGATCCGTTCGACGGGGACGTCACGCATGTAACCGCTGCCGCCGTGCACCTGCACTGCGAGATCCGCGACCTTGCCGACCATCTCGGTGCAGAACAGCTTGGCGGTCGAGGGTGCGATGCGGCGATCCTCGTCGGTGACCCACATCCTCGCCGCGTCGCGTACCAGAGCGCGGCCCGCCATCACCCCGGTCTGCATGTCGGCGATCATCGCCTGCACGAGTTGGAAGTTGCCGATCGGCGTGCCGCCCTGAGTCGCACTCGCGGCGTAGGCGACTGATTCGTCCAACGCGCGCTGGGCGGTGCCTACCGAGAGCGCGGCGATGTGGATGCGGCCGCGCGCCAACGAGGTCATGGCCGCCCGGTAGCCGATGTCCTCGGCGCCGCCGATGAGTGCGTCGTCGCCCACCCGCACGTCGTCGAGGGTGACGTCCGCGGTCAAGGCGCCCTCCTGGCCCATCTTCGAGTCCTTTGGTCCCACCTCGATGCCTGCGGTGCCGGCGGGCACCAGGAACACGGCGATGCCGGGTCCGTCGGAGTCGGCGGGCCGCGTGCGTGCGAAGACGACGAAGAGGTTCGCAGTCGGAGCGTTGGTGATGTACTGCTTGCGCCCGGTGATCACCCAGCGGTCACCGTCGCGAACGGCCTTGGTGCGCAAGCCTGCTGGGTTCGAACCCGCACCCGGCTCGGTGAGCGCGAACGACGCGACCACATCACCCGAGGCGATTCCCTGGAGCCAGCGGGTCTTCTGCTCGTCGGTGCCGAAGCCGACGAGCACCTGCCCTGCGATGCCGTTGTTCGTCCCGAACATCGAGCGCAGGGCCAGAGTGGTGTAACCCAACTCCATCGCCAGTTCGACGTCCTGAGTCAGGTCGAGGCCAAGACCGCCCCACTCCTGCGGGATCGCATAACCGAAGAGGCCCATTGCCTTCGTCTGATCGCGGATGTCGTCGGGGACCCGGTTGTCGGTCATGATCTCCAGCTCGCGGGGCATCACGACCGACCGAACGAAATCCCGGGTCGCGCCGAGGATGTCCCGGAAGTCCTGATCGCTGACCGTGGGATCTGCCATGCGTCGTGCTCCTGACGGGCCGGGGATGGTGGTTAGATAAACAAATATCATATTTTATGTTGGATACCGCTAGACCTTCAGGAAGGGACGGGCACTACATGCCATTGCTCGACGGACGGACTGCGGTCGTCACCGGTGGGGCGCAGGGGATCGGCTTCGCGATCGCCGAGCGTTACGTCGCCGAGGGCGCGCGCGTGGTGCTTGGTGATCTGGACCTGGCCGCGACCGAGGCGGCGGTCGAGAAGCTGGGTGGACGCGGCATTGCCGCTGCGGTGCGGTGCGACGTGACGAACGCCGACGAGGTCGAGGCGCTCATCGCCTCGGCGGTGGACACGTTCGGCGGTCTCGACGTCATGGTCAACAATGCAGGCATCACGCGCGACGCCACCATGCGCAAGATGACCGAGGAACAGTTCGACCAGGTCATCTCGGTGCACCTGAAGGGCACCTGGAACGGCACCCGAAAGGCCGCCGACGTCATGCGGGAGAACAAGCGCGGCGCGATCGTCAACATCTCCTCGATCTCCGGCAAGGTGGGCCTCATCGGCCAGACCAACTACTCCGCCGCGAAGGCCGGCATCGTCGGCCTGACCAAGGCGGCGGCCAAGGAAGTCGCCCATCTCGGCGTGCGCATCAACGCAATCCAACCGGGCCTGATCCGCTCGGCGATGACCGAGGCCATGCCGCAACGGATCTGGGACGCCAAGCTGGCCGAGATACCGATGGCCCGCCCCGGTGAGCCCGACGAGGTGGCCAAGGTCGCGCTCTTCCTGGCGTCGGACCTCTCGTCCTACATGACCGGCACGGTGCTCGAAGTGACCGGCGGGCGGCACATCTGATGCTCGACGCGGTGATCTGCGAACCGGTCCGTACCCCGATCGGTCGCTACGGCGGAATGTTCTCCTCCCTGACCGCAGTCGATCTCGGTGTCGCGGCGCTCAAGGGACTGCTGGAGCGCACGGGCGTGGCGCCCGGCGCCGTCGAGGACGTGATCCTCGGGCACTGCTACCCCAGCATGGAGGCACCGGCAATCGGACGCGTCGTGGCGTTGGACGCGGGGCGGCTGGTGTCGGTGCCCGGGATGCAGTTGGAGCTCCGGTGCGGCTCGGGACTGCAGGCCGTCATCCAGGCCTGCCTGCAGGTCGGAACCGGGCAGAACGACCTGGTCGTCGCGGGCGGCGCCGAGTCCATGAGCAACGTGGTCTTCCACTCGACGGACATGCGCTGGGGTGGGGCCCGCGGCGGGGTGAAGGTGCACGACGCACTGAACCGCGGTCGCGTCACGGCAGGAGGGCGCGACTACCCGGTGCCCGGCGGCATGATCGAGACCGCGGAGAACCTCCGGCGCCAGTACGGCATTGGGCGCGAGGAGCAGGACGAGCTGGCCGTCAGGTCGCACCGCCGTGCGGTGGCAGCGCAGACCGACGGCCTGCTGGCAGATCAGATCATCGGAGTGACGGTCACCAGCCGCACTGGCGAGGACGTGATCGGCGTCGACGAGCATCCCCGTGCCGATACCACCGTCGAATCCCTCGGCAAGCTCAAACCCATACTGCTGAAACAAGATCCGGAATCCACCGTGACGGCCGGAAACGCCAGCGGGCAGAATGACGCGGCGTCCATGTGCATCGTCGCCACGCCGCAGAGGGCGGCGGAGTTGGGGCTGACGCCGCTGGTTCGGCTGGTCTCTTGGGGCGTCGCGGGCGTGGCGCCGAACGTGATGGGCATCGGCCCGGTGCCTGCGACCGAGGTGGCGCTGAGCAAGGCGGGCCTGGCACTGGCAGACATCGACGTGATCGAGCTCAACGAAGCCTTCGCCGCTCAGGCGCTGGCGGTGATGCGCGAGTGGAAGTACACATCCACCGATCTGGACCGTACCAACGTGGCGGGCTCGGGCATCTCGCTCGGTCATCCGGTGGGCGCGACCGGAGGGCGGATGCTGGCGACGCTCGCACGTGAACTGCACCGGCGCGAGGCCAGATACGGGCTGGAAACCATGTGCATCGGCGGCGGGCAGGGCCTGGCCGCCGTCTTCGAAAGGGTCGGGGCATGACGAAACTTGCGCAGACGGCCGGGCTCACCGACGTCCAGACCGAGATCGTCGCCACGGTGCGGCAATTCGTGGACAAGGAAGTCATCCCGTACGCCCAGGACCTCGAGCACGCCGACGAGTATCCGCAGGCGATCGTCGACGGGATGCGCGAGATGGGGCTCTTCGGGCTGATGATCCCCGAGGAGTACGGCGGGCTGGGGGAGTCGCTGCTCACCTACGCGCTGTGCGTCGAGGAGTTGGCCCGCGGCTGGATGAGCGTGTCGGGGGTGATCAACACACACTTCATCGTCGCCTACATGATCCGTCAGCACGGCACCGACGAGCAGAAGAGGCGGTTCCTGCCGCGCATGGCGACCGGTGACGTGCGAGGCGCCTTTTCGATGTCGGAGCCGGAGCTGGGTTCCGACGTCGCCGCCATCCGCACCAGGGCGGTCCGCAACGACGGTGGCGGCTATACGATCACGGGTGCGAAGATGTGGCTGACCAACGGCGGCAGTTCCACACTCGTCGCCGCACTGGTCAAGACCGATGAAGGGGCCGACAAGCCGCACCGCAACCTGACCGCCTTCCTGATCGAGAAGCCCTCGGGTTTCGGCGAGGTGCTGCCCGGCCTGACCATCCCCGGCAAGCTCGACAAACTCGGCTACAAGGGCATCGACACCACCGAGCTGATCTTCGACGGTTACCGCGCCGCCGACGCCGATGTGCTCGGCGAGGCACCCGGGCAGGGGTTCTTCCAGATGATGGACGGCGTCGAGGTCGGCCGGGTCAACGTCTCGGCCCGCGCGTGCGGGGTCGGCATCCGCGCCTTCGAGCTGGCAATCCGGTACGCCCAGCAGCGCAGTACGTTCGGCAAGCCGATCGCCGAGCACCAGGCCATCGCGTTCCAACTCGCCGAGATGGCGACCAAGGTCGAGGCCGCCCATCTGATGATGGTCAACGCCGCACGGCTCAAGGACTCCGGCGAACGCAACGACGTCGCCGCGGGAATGGCGAAATACCTTGCCAGCGAATTCTGTTCAGAGGTCACCGAGGCGAGCTTCCGCATCCACGGCGGCTACGGCTACTCCAAGGAGTACGAGATCGAACGCTTGATGCGCGACGCCCCCTTCCTCCTGATCGGCGAGGGCACCAGCGAGATCCAGAAGACCATCATCAGCAAGAGCCTGTTGCGTGAGTACCACCTCTGACCCCGAATTCGTGGCGCGCCCGCAGCTGTCCGACGACGTCGCGCGCTACGTCCGCAGGCGAATCTTCAACGGGACCTTCCGCGCAGGGGAGTATCTGCGGCTCGATCAGCTGGCGGTCGAACTCGGCATCAGCGTCACGCCCGTACGCGAGGCGCTGTTGAACCTCTGTGCCGAAGGATTGTTGGTGCAGCGGCCGCGGCGGGGGTTCATGGTGCTCGAGTTGACGGCCCGCGACATCGCCGACGTGGCGAACGTGCAGGCCTTCATCGGCGGCGAGCTCGCGGCCCGTGCTGCGGAGAGCATCACCGACGAACAGCTGTCGTCGTTGCGGGCCGTTCAGGACGAACTGGAGGAGGCATACGGCAGCGGTGATCTGGAACGTACGGTACGGCTGAATCACGAGTTCCACCGGACGATCAACGTCGCCGCGGGCTCGCCGAAGCTGACCCAGTTCATGTCGAGCATCACGCGGTACGCACCCGAGTCGGTGTTCCCGACGTTGTCCGGGTGGCCGAAGCAGTCGACACGGGACCACCGTCGTGTCATCGCGGCCTTCGAGCGCCGAGACGCCAATCGGGCGCGGATGGCGATGGCCGAGCACTTCACGATCGGCGTCGCGCCGCTGACCGAGCACCTCGTCGAGCGGGGCGTCATCGCTGACACGGACTCAGCCGTGGAGGCCACGGGGGGCATTTGACAGACGTCAGAATTCATTGACGTACGTCAAACGCGCTGCTAACGTCCGGGCGGTGGACCGACCTCTTCCGCGTACCGCGATCATCGGCGCGGGTATCAGCGGGCTGACCGCTGGCAAAATGCTCAAGGACTACGGCGTGCCGTACACCACGTTCGAGACGTCCGATCGAATCGGCGGCAACTGGGCGTTCGGAAATCCCAACGGGCACAGCAGTGCGTACCGGTCACTGCACATCGACACCTCTCGGCAACGGTTGTGCTTCAAGGACTTTCCGATGCCAGAGCACTATCCGACGTTCCCGCACCATTCCGACGTCAAGGCCTACCTCGACGATTACGCCGAGGCGTTCGGGTTGCTGGAGAACATCGAATTCGGCAATGGGGTGACCCAGGCCCGGCGTGTAGACGGCGGCTGGGACGTCACCGACCAGCGGGGCGACACGCGCCCCTTCGATCTCCTGGTCGTCGCCAACGGTCACCACTGGGATCCGCGGCTGCCCGACTTCCCTGGCACGTTCGACGGCCTGACGGTCCACTCGCACTTCTACGTCGACCCGCAGACTCCGCTTGAACTGACGGGCAAGCGAATCCTCGTCGTCGGTCTCGGCAACAGTGCAGCCGACATCACCGTCGAATTGTCGTCAAAGGCGTTGCAGAACAACGTGACGCTGTCCACGCGGTCGAGTGCGTGGATCGTGCCGAAGTACATCGCGGGTAGGCCGGGGGACACGCTGTGGCGGACCAGTCCGCATCTGCCGCTGTCGTGGCAGCGCAAGGCCCTGCAACTGTTCGCACCGGTCATGGGCGTCGATCCGAGGAACTACGGGTTGCCCGCTCCGAACCACAAGCTCTTCGAAGCGCATCCGACGCAGTCGGTGGAGTTGCCGCTGCGGCTCGGCTCGGGTGACGTGATTCCCAAACCCAACGTCTCGCGGCTGGACGGTGACACCGTGCACTTCACCGACGGCACCAGCGACCAGTTCGACGTCATCGTCTACGCCACCGGATACAACATCACGTTCCCGTTCTTCGATGAGGACTTCATCAGCGCACCCGGTAACCAGATTCGGTTGTACAAGCGCATGTTCAAGCCGGGGTACTCCGACCTCGCGTTCATCGGGTTCGCGCAGTCGGTGCCCACGCTGTTCCCCTTCGTGGAGTGTCAGTCGCGGCTGCTCGCCGCCTACGCGATCGGTCGCTACGCGCTGCCCGCTCCCGAGGAGATGGAGCGCGTCATCGATGCCGATCAGAGGCGCTATACCGGCCATTGCACCGACAGCGCAAGGCACACACAGCAAGTCGACTTCTTCCACTACGAGCACGACCTGCGGACGCGTGAGCTTCCCGCGGGCGCCAAACGTGCGATGGTGCCCACATGAGATCGCAGACCGATCGTCGGCCGCCGCAGCGCAGCGACCACCGGCGCGAAGCCATCCTCGACGCGTTGGACGACTGGCTCCTCGAGTCGAACCTCGACGCCATCAACATCGCCGAGATATCGAAGCAAGCCGGCGTGACGCGCTCGGCTTTCTACTTCTACTTCGAGAACAAGGGCGCCGCGGTGGCAGCCCTGATGGAGCGCATCCTGGACAGGACGTTCGCCGTCAACGATGCCTTCATCGCCGCGTCCGATCCGCCGCGACGGCGGGTCTACGCCATGCTCGACGGACTCTTCACGACGTGCGAGCAGCACCGCCACCTCTTTCGGGCCATGTTGGAGGCACGGGGTTCGAATGCGTCGGTCCGCGACATCTGGGACAACGCCCGCGAGTCGTTCGTGGAATCGGTCGCGGAGATGATTCGCGTCGACCGTGCCGCGGATCGGGCGCCCGAGGGTGCGGACGCCGAGGTACTGGCCTCGGTGCTACTGGAATTCAACGACCGCATGCTGGAGCGGCTCACGCTGGGCGGATCGTTGAGCCGAGAGCAACTGATGGACGGTGCCGCGGCGATCTGGCTGAGCACGATCTACGGCGTCTCGCAGGCGGATCGCGAGCAGGAGACGGCATGACCTTCGAAGACGTCACCTTCCAGGCTCGGGGTAGTGCGTGCAGCGCGTGGCACTTTCGCGGCGACGGTGACGCGCTCACCGGACCGGGTGGCCGACCCATCGTCGTGATGGCGCACGGTTTCGGTGGGACCAAGGACGCGGGACTGAAGCCGTTCGCCGAGCGCATCAGCGCCGCAGGAGTCGACGTCCTGGCGTTCGACTTCCGCGGCTTCGGAGCCTCGGACGGTCAACCGCGGCAGTCGATCTCGATCAAGCGGCAGATACGGGACTATCACGCCGCGGTGGATGCCGCGAAGTCGCTGCCGGGGATCGACGGTGATCGTGTGGCGATCTGGGGTACGTCGCTGTCGGGTGGTCACGTGTTCCACGTCGCCGCCGACCGTTCCGACGTCGCCGCGGTGATCGCCATGACGCCCCTGACCAGTGGACTGGCCGCCAGCCGCGCCTCGGCCGGCACGCGCGGTGTGTCGACGGCGCTGCGGTGGACGGCGGTGGGAGTGGCGAGCCGAATCTCGCTCGCCCGTGGCGGGGCGCCCAAGCTGATGCCCTTGGTGGCCAGGCCCGGTGAACCGGGTGCGCTCGCGCTGGACGGCGCATACGAGAGCTACACGTCCCTGGCGGGTCCCACGTGGCGCAACGAGGTCGACGCGGCGGTCGGCTTGGAGTTGGGCTCCATCCGAACGACGTCGTCGGCGAAGAAGCTCCGCAGTCGAGTGCTGGTCCAAATCGCCGACTTCGACCGATACGTGCCCGCTGACTCCGTGGCCAAGACCGCGGTGCACGCTCGCGCCGAGGTGCATCACTACCCGTGTGACCACTTCGACGTGTGGCCCGGGCACAGCTGGTTCGAGAAGGTGGCGCAGGATCAGGCCGGCTTCCTGAAACGGGTGTTCACTAGGGCCGATACAGCTCGGCAACCTCGCTCGGCCTGACCTTCATCGCGGCATTGCGCGGCAGTTCGTCCACCGTTGCGATCGCCACCGGAACGTGGTGGCTCGGCAATGATTCGCGGATCAGGTCCTTCAACTCGGATTCCGATGGCGGCGTGGCACCGAGCCGGAGTTCGACTGCGGCGAAGGGCACTTCGCCGAGCCTCCGGTCGGCGACCCCCACGACACAGGCGTCGCGGACGGCGGGGTGCGTGACGAGGACTCTTCGAACCGTTTCCGGGATCACCTTGAAACCGCCACGGTTGATGGCGCCGTCGCCCCTGCCGTGCAGCGTGACGAATCCGTCCAAGTCGATCGACGCAAGATCGGTGGTGCGGATCCACTCGGGTCCCATCACGTCGACCCGGGCTTCGAGAAAGCCCTTCTCGCCGTTGGCCACCTCGCACCCGGTGTGCGAATCGACGATTCGCACGTGCACCCCGGGCAGTGGCCTGCCCGAGCTGTCGGGCTTGCTCGCACCGTAACGGTCGCGCAGCTCTGGCGTCCAGGCACACACGGACCCTGCGAACTCCGTTGCGCCGTAGGCCCACAGCACCGGAATGCCGTAGCGGTGCTCGAACTCCTCGCGAAGCTCGTGTTCCAACGGGCCCGATCCGCCGACCAGATACTCGAGTGAGGCCAGATCGGCCCTGTCCACGTCGGCGTCGAGAAGCATCCGGACGAGTGCCGGCTGTGCGCCACTGCGCCTGATGCGGTACGTCTTGACGGCACGCACCCATTCGTCGACGGTGAACCTCTCCAACAACACCATTCGCTTGCCCGTGTACGCGGCCGCCAGCAGCTGGCATACGCCGATGCTGCCGAACGGCCAGAACACCACGTCGGGAGGATCCTCGGGGGTTGGGTCTTGGCCATGGGTGATGCTGAACACGGTGTGTGAGAGCACCGACGTGGTGATCGGGACCCGCTTGGGTGCTCCGGTGGTGCCGCTTGTCAGGATGTGGATTCCGGGCTGTGAGACGGATGGATCGGTAACCGCCGCTGCGCCTTGGACTCGCGGAGTGAGCAGTTCGACGATGGGATCGTCGAGGGACACGGCCACCGTCGCGGTGCCCGCGCGTCGGGCCGCGGTCAGCACGGTGTCGGTCCAGTCCGCGCGGTCGGCGAGAACCGCGGCCAGACCAAGGCTCTCGACGTCCGCACCGATCGACGATGCGGACTGGTAGGAGTAGATCATCACCAGCGGGCGACCGGACGCGACGAAGCCGAGGACGGCGGCCGCATGTGGCACGCGGTTGCGGACCACGACGCCAACGGGTTCGGCGCGCCCGACCCCGGCGAGATCGAGTGCGTCGTCGATGCGCGTCTGGTAGCCGGCGATGTCGTGACCCGAGTACCACTTCCGCTCGAACTCGATGAACGGTCGGTCGCCGTAATCGGCGAGGCTTTGCGCCAGGACGATCGCAAACGATTCGGCGGGGCTCCCATCCGCTGAAGGCCCGAGCATCTCAGTAC
>NZ_JBOGDD010000426.1:0-4296 GCF_050701675.1 Mycobacterium sp.
CCGGTGACGTCCTGACGCAGTACGGCGGCATCACCGTCGAGGTGCTCAACACCGACGCCGAGGGGCGGCTGATCCTGGCCGACGCGATCGCGCGGGCGTGCGAGGACGGGCCCGACTACCTGATCGAGACGTCGACGCTGACCGGTGCGCAGACGGTGGCGCTCGGCTCCCGCACGCCCGGCGTGATGGGCAACGACGAGTTCCGCGACCGCGTCGCCGAATTGTCCCAGGAGGCCGGCGAGAACGGCTGGGCGATGCCGCTGCCCGACGAACTCAAGGACGACCTGAAGTCGACGGTGGCCGACCTGGCGAACGTCAGTGGCTCCCGCTACGCGGGCATGCTGGTCGCGGGCGTCTACCTGCGCGAATTCGTGGCCGAGGGCGTGCAATGGGCCCACATCGACGTCGCGGCGCCTGCCTACAACACCGGCGGGCCGTGGGGCTACACGGGCAAGGGCGGTACGGGAGTACCGACCCGCACCATGTTCGCCGTGCTCGAGGACATCGCGGAGAACGGCTAGTCAGGCCTGGCCCAGGTCGCGGCGGAGATCGCGGTCGCGTGCCTTGCGCTCGCGGTCGCGCAGTATCCGTTCCCGTGCGTCGTGATCCCGCATCCGTTGCGGATAACCGACCTTCTGCACGTCATAGACGGGAATCTTGAGCTGGTCGCTGAGCCGCCGGGCTCCCTTGTCGCCACCGGCCCGCCGCCGGGTCCATTCCCCGTCGGCCGCGACGAGACACACCGTGACGTCGGTGACGGTCGTCTTCGGTTCGACGAAGGCCTCGACGCCGTTGCGTTCGGCGACCCACTGACGCAGGTACTTCAGATCGGTGGCGGGGTCGTGACCGTTGGACGAGCGCTCGGAACCACGACGGAACCTGTCGAACAGCCCCAACTCGACCCAACTCCCTTCGCGCCTTTGACGGGCCTGCCGTCTTCTTGATCGGCTGCCGCCACTTTCGATAGTGCCAGAGGACGAACACGAGAGGTCTGCGACGACCGACGGGCGCGGACATGACAGGATGGGGACCGAGCATTTCGGCCCGTTACGAGCACCGTTCGAGGAGTCAACGCACATGGCCATCACCGTCCAGATGCCCGCACTCGGTGAGAGCGTCACCGAAGGGACCGTCACGCGATGGCTCAAACAAGAGGGCGACACCGTCGAGGTCGATGAACCTCTGCTGGAGGTGTCGACCGACAAGGTCGACACCGAGATCCCGTCACCAGCCTCCGGCGTGCTGACCAAGATCATCGCCAACGAGGACGACACCGTCGAGATCGGCGGCGACCTCGGCACCATCGGTGACGCCGCTGAAGGTGGCGACGAGAGCGCTCCCGCCGCCGAGGAGAAGGCAGAGCCGGAACCAGAAGCGGAGCCGGAACCAGAAGCGGAGCCCGAGGCCGAACCGGAGCCCGAGCCTGCGGCCAAGGTCGAGCAGCCGTCTGCTCCGCCCTCGTCAGGGGGCGGTGAATCCACGTCGGTCGTGATGCCCGAACTGGGTGAGTCGGTCACCGAGGGAACCGTGACCCGGTGGCTCAAGAAGGTCGGCGACAGTGTCGAGGTCGACGAGGCGTTGGTGGAGGTGTCCACCGACAAGGTCGACACCGAGATCCCGTCCCCCGTCGCGGGCACGCTGATCTCGATCACCGCCGAGGAGGACGACACCGTCGAAGTCGGTGGTGAGCTGGCCAAGATCGGCGCCGCGGGGTCGGCTCCCGCCAAGGAGCCGGAAGCCGAGCCGGAGCCGAAGCCCGAACCGAAACCCGCGCCGAAGGCCGAGGAACCGAAGCCGGAACCCAAGCCCGAACCCAAGCCCGAACCCAAGCCGGAGCCGAAGCCCGAACCCAAGCCGGAGCCGAAGCCCGAACCGAAGAAGGAGCCCGAACCCGAGGCGCCTGCCGCCAAGGCTCCTGCCGCTGCGGAGCCGTCGTCCGACGGCAGCCCGTACGTCACGCCCCTGGTCCGCAAGTTGGCCAGCGAGAATGGCATCGACCTGAGCTCGGTCAAGGGCACCGGCGTCGGTGGCCGGATCCGCAAGCAGGACGTGCTCGCGGCGGCGGAGGCCAAGAAGGCGCCAGCACCGTCGGCGCCGGCACCCGCGGCGGCTGAGGCCGCCAAGCCGTCTGCCCCCGCTCCGGCGCCCGCGCTGGCCCATCTGCGCGGCACCACGCAGAAGGCCAACCGGATTCGCCAGATCACCGCCAAGAAGACGCGCGAAAGTCTGCAGACCACAGCACAATTGACGCAGACACACGAAGTCGACCTGACCAAGATCGTGGCCCTGCGGGCTCGCGCCAAGGCGAGCTTCGCCGAACGCGAAGGCGTCAACCTGACGTACCTGCCGTTCTTCGCGGTGGCCGTGGTCGACGCGCTCAAGGCGCATCCGAACGTCAATGCGAGCTACAACGAGGACAGCAAGGAGATCACGTACTACGACGCCGAGCACCTCGGCTTCGCCGTCGACACCGAGCAGGGCCTGCTCTCCCCCGTCGTGCACAACGCAGGTGACCTGTCCCTTGGCGGGCTGGCCAGGGCCATCGCCGACATCGCGGCCCGGGCCCGATCGGGCAACCTCAAGCCCGACGAGCTATCCGGTGGCACGTTCACCATCACCAACATCGGCAGCCAGGGCGCCTTGTTCGACACCCCGATCCTGGTGCCGCCGCAGGCGGCGATGCTGGGCACCGGGGCGATCGTCAAGCGGCCCCGCGTCGTGGTCGACGGCAACGGCAACGAATCGATCGGCGTGCGGTCGGTGGCCTACCTGCCCCTGACCTACGACCACCGGCTCGTCGACGGCGCGGACGCCGGGCGGTTCCTGACCACCATCAAGCGTCGCCTCGAGGAAGGGGCGTTCGAGGCCGACCTCGGACTGTAGATCTCCCATGGGCATCGGAGCCGGGTCGCCGGCGACATCGGGCGGTGCCGTCATTGCGATTGCGGGATCCTCGGGACTGATCGGTTCGGCGCTGACGTCGGCGTTGCGCGCGGCGGACAATCGGGTGCTGCGGTTGGTGCGACGCGCACCGTCGAATGCCGACGAGGTCTTCTGGAACCCCGACACCGGGGAGTTCGACGCGAGCGCCCTGCGCGGCGCGGACGCCGTCGTGAACCTGTGCGGTGTCGGCGTTGCCAAGAAGCGTTGGTCGGGGGCGTTCAAGCAGAGCCTGCGCGACAGCCGGATCGGTCCAACCGAGGTGCTGTCGCATGCCGTCGTGGAGTCGGGTGTTCCCGTGCTCGTCAACGCGAGTGCGGTGGGTTACTACGGGGACGCCCGCGACCGGGTGCTCGATGAATCCAGCCCGGCGGGCGAGGGCTTCCTCGCCACGTTGTGCCAGGACTGGGAGGCTGCCACCGATTCGGCCGAGAGCGCAGGGGTTCGGGTGGTGCTGGTGCGCACCGGGCTGGTCCTGTCGCCGTCGGGTGGCATGCTCGCGCGGCTGCGGCCGCTGTTCTCCCTCGGGCTCGGTGCGCGGCTGGGAAACGGCCGCCAGTACATGCCGTGGATCAGCCTCGAGGACGAAGTGCGGGCCCTGCTGTTCGCGATCGGGCACGCCGACCTCGCCGGGCCGGTGAACGGGACCGGACCCGCGCCGGTGACCAACGCCGAGTTCACCGCGGCGCTAGGCCGGGCGGTCAACAGACCAACCCCCCTGCTGGTCCCCGGGTTCGGACTGCGCGCCGTGCTCGGCGAATTCGCGGACGAGGGTCTCCTCGGTGGACAACGCGCCATTCCCTCGGCGCTGGAGCGGGCCGGCTTCGAGTTCCACCACAACACCATCGGCGAAGCTCTGGGGTACGTCACCGCGCCGAAGGGCGCCTGACGTGCGTAGCCTCGAAGCCATGGCGGGAACATCGGTCCGGTCGGCCAGCACGGAGATCGACGTGCGGCGCCTGGGGTCCGTCGACTACCTCAGCGCCTGGCAGATGCAGCGCGAGCTCGCGGATGCCCGCGTCGCCGGCGGGCCGGACACCCTGCTGCTGCTCGAGCATCCTGCGGTCTACACCGCTGGCAAGCGCACCGAACCGCAGGAGCGGCCGGTCGCCTCGAGCACACCCGTCGTCGACACCGACCGTGGCGGCAAGATCACCTGGCACGGGCCCGGCCAGCTCGTCGGCTACCCCATCATCGGCCTCGTCCAGCCGCTGGACGTGGTGAAATTCGTTCGCCGCTTGGAAGACTCACTGATCGCCGTGTGCGCAGGCCTCGGCTTGAGCACCGGCCGCGTCGAACGGCGCACCGCCGAGTGGCTCCCTGCCGACGCCGCCCCGCCCGCGCGCAAGATCGGCG
>NZ_JBOGDD010000427.1:0-3635 GCF_050701675.1 Mycobacterium sp.
CGCCGCCACCAAGGACGCGCTGCTGGTCGAGGCCGAGGCCATCGACCTGTCCGACGCCGATGCCGCTCGCGCGACGTTGCGCGCGGTCGGCGCCAAGTGGGATGCCGTCGGCAAGGTCCCCCGCGAGCGCGCACCCGAGCTCGATCGACGCATGAAGGCCGTCGAGAAGAAGGTCCGTGACGCCGCGTCAGCCGGCCAGACCGATCCGGAGGCGCAGGCCCGAGCGGATCAGTTCAAGGTCCGTGCGGAGCAGTACGAGCTGCAGGCCGAGAAGGCAGCGGCGGCGGGTCGCAGCAAGGACGCCGAACAGGCCCGTGCCAATGCCACCCAGTGGCGCGAGTGGGCCGAGGCGGCCGTCCAGGCGCTTGGCAAGAAGCGCTAGGAGTCCTCGGTCCGTTCCTCGGAACCGGCTGGGTCGGGCCGGTCCCCCGGATCGTCGAGCAACCCCTTGCGCTGATGTTCGGTGGCCACCCTGCGACGCTCCTGCTCCGCAGCCAACTGAACCGCGGTACGCGACCACACCACGCGCGCCCAGTGGAAGGTCAGCAGTATCACCGCGATCCACGCGATGATGAGTCCGAAGCCTGGCCCGGGGTGCGGCTCGGCGACCGTTTGACGCGACCACACCGCCAGCATCCCGATCGGGCACGCCACCGCCGAGCCGGCCAGTGCAATCCATGCCAGACCCCAGCGGCGGGTGATCAGCGCGAGGATCGAGAACCCGACGCTGAAGACCAGCACCAGCCAGGTGAAGACCCGAGACGGCAGTGCGATGGCCTCGCGGATTGCCGCGTCGTCGCCGACGAGCACGTCAAGGCCCTTGGCGCTTCCGGTGTGGGGCAGCACGAACGAGAGCAGGATGACGAAGACCAGGATCGCGACGACCAAAGCCCGTGCGCCTGGATCGATCTCGCGCGCGACGCGACGCTCGGCGTCCTCGATGTCACCCTTGAAGTCGTCGAAACCCGACTCGTTGCGGTCACCGCGGTTCACGAGCCACAGCCCATCGACACCATCTTGGCGGGCGGCATGCCGATGCCGGGGAGCCCGAGACCGATGGTCTTGCCGCCCGTCGTCTTCACGCGGCGCCCGGCCTCGTGCGCGTCGCCGGCACGGGTGCGGCGGTGCTCGAAGACGTCGGCGTCGGCGATGAGGTGGTGCGGGGCGGCAGAGGTCACGGTCGTGGTCACGACGTCGCCGGGCCGAACGTCGCGACCGCCTGGCGTGAAGTGCACGAGACGTCCGTCGCGCGCGCGCCCGGACATCCTCGCGGTGCTCGCGTCCTTGCGGCCCTCTCCGGTGGCGACGAGCAATTCGACTCTGGTGCCGATCTGGGCCGCGTTCTCCTCGAGCGAGATTCGCTCCTGAAGTTCTATGAGACGCATATAGCGCTCCTGCACAACGGCTTTCGGAATCTGATCGGGAAGCTCGGCGGCGGGGGTGCCGGGCCGTTTGGAGTACTGGAACGTGAACGCACCGGCGAACCGCGCACGTTCGACCACGGCGAGGGTGGCGGCGAAGTCCTCTTCGGTCTCGCCGGGGAACCCGACGATCAGGTCGGTGGTGATGGCGGCGTGCGGGATCGCCGAACGCACGCGGTCGATGATGCCGAGATAGCGCTCGGCGCGGTAGGACCGGCGCATCGCCTTCAGGATGCGATCGGAGCCGGACTGCAGCGGCATGTGCAGCGTCGGGCAGACGTTGGGCGTGACCGCCATGGCCTCGATGACGTCGTCGGTGAACTCCGCGGGGTGTGGAGAGGTGAAGCGCACGCGCTCCAGGCCCTCGATGCGTCCACACGCCCGCAGCAACTTCGCGAAGGCGCCGCGGTCACGGGCACCGTCCGACCATGCGGTCGGGTCCTCGCGCAAGCGCTCGTCGGTCGCGAACGAGACGCCGTAGGCATTGACGTTCTGCCCGAGCAGCGTGATCTCCAGGACGCCCTGTTCCACTAGCGACTGCGCCTCGGCGAGGATGTCACCGGGTCTGCGGTCGGTCTCCTTGCCACGCAGCGACGGGACGATGCAGAACGTGCAGCTGTTGTTACACCCAACGGAGATCGAAACCCATGCGGCATAGGCCGATTCACGGGCGGCAGGCAACGTCGACGGGAACTCCTGCAGAGCCTCGACGATCTCCACCTGAGCGACCCTGTTGTGCCGGGCCCGTTCCAACAGCGTCGGTAGCGAGCCGATGTTGTGGGTGCCGAACACCACGTCGACCCACGGCGCGCGCTTGAGCACCGCGTCGCGGTCCTTCTGCGCGAGGCACCCGCCGACCGCGATTTGCATGTCGGGGTTGGCCTCCTTGCGGGGCACGAGCTGACTGATGTTGCCGTAGAGCTTGTTGTCGGCGTTCTCCCGCACCGCACAGGTGTTGAAGACGACGACGTCGGCATCGGCCCCGTCGACCGCGCGCCGGTAGCCCGCCTCTTCCAGGAGTCCGGCGAGCCGCTCGGAGTCGTGCACGTTCATCTGGCAGCCGTAGGTGCGGACCTGGTAGGTACGGCCGACGCCTTCTGACGGCCGCTTGCGCGAGGAACCGACGGCTTGCGCGTCACGCGTCACCATCGAAGTCACGAACCAATGGTACGGGCGGGCCCGCCGCATCCAAATTCCCCGGATTCCCGAGAGCCCGGCATGCTGCGCATTACCTGGGTAAGGTCTGTGCGCATGAAGACCGACGAGTCGGAGGCGGACGCACGCGAACCGGCTCCGACGTCCGTGCCGATGATCTCAATTCAGGGCGTCGACAAGCATTTCGGCGACCTGCACGTGCTCAAGGACATCAACATCGAAGTCGACCGCGGCCAGGTCGTCGTGGTGCTCGGCCCGTCGGGGTCGGGCAAGTCGACGTTGTGCCGCACCATCAATCGACTCGAGCCGATCGACAACGGCACCATCGCCATCGACGGCGAACTCCTTCCTGAGGAAGGCAAGAAGCTCGCGCAGCTCCGCTCCGACGTCGGCATGGTGTTCCAATCGTTCAACCTGTTCGCGCACAAGACGATTCTGCAGAACGTGACGCTCGCACCGATGAAGGTCCGCAAGCAGTCCAAGGACAAGGCGCGCGAGCACGCGATGTCGCTTCTCGAGCGCGTCGGCATCGCCAACCAGGCCGACAAGTACCCGGCCCAGCTGTCCGGCGGGCAGCAGCAGCGGGTGGCGATCGCCCGTTCGCTGGCGATGAACCCCAAGGTGATGCTGTTCGACGAGCCCACCAGCGCCCTGGACCCCGAGATGATCAACGAAGTGCTCGCCGTCATGACCTCGCTCGCCGAGGAGGGCATGACGATGGTGGTGGTGACCCACGAGATGGGCTTCGCCCGTCGCGCGTCGAATCGGATCATCTTCATGGCCGACGGCGCGGTCGTCGAAGACGCCGAACCCGAAGAGTTCTTCTCCAACCCCCGCTCCGACCGCGCCAAGGACTTCCTCGGCAAGATCCTCAATCACTAACCGTTCGTCGAAAGGAATATCGACATGCCTTCTCTGCGCCTAAGGGTGGTCGCTGCACTAGCGCTCGCCGTGGCACTTCCACTGTCGGTCGCCGCGTGCGGCGGCGGCGGTTCCGGCGGTGATGACGGCAAGATCGTCATCGGCACCAAGTTCGATCAGCCCGGGCTCGGGTTGAAG
>NZ_JBOGDD010000428.1:0-4306 GCF_050701675.1 Mycobacterium sp.
CGAGTTCAGGCCGTGCCAGCTGCTGCAGCCGGAGACGGTGATCAGGGCCGCGCCCACCGCGACGCAGCGCAGCAGGTAGGTCCATCGGTGGACGCTCACGAGCCGCCCCCCTGGCCGGGGATCATCATGCCCGGCAGGCCGGCTGCGGGATTGGTGGACGCAGCGGACCCAGTGCCGGCATCGGCGGGTCCGGGCGCCTCGGCGGCCAGGGGTGCCGGCGGCGGGGCGTCGGGCGGGGTGGGAGCGCCTGCTGCAGAAGCCCCGTCGGTGGGATTGGCGGGGGGCACGAAGTCGGGTCGCATCCACGGTTCGCTGTAGGTGACCTCGTTGGGTCGGGCCTGCGCCCCGACAAAGGGGTCCAAACCGATTGGTGGGAAGTTGTATTGCCGGTTCTTCATGATCGGTGCCAGGTACTGGGCACACAGCTTGGCCGACTGCGCGTTGCCCAGCCGGGAGGCAGCCTCGATGGCGCCACAAAGGAATCCGATCGGGTTGGCGAAGTTGTTCACCGCGATTGCACCGGTGAGTGCCCCGTTGGCGGGTTCGTAGATGTTGTAGAAGTTCGACAGGGTGGTCGGGGCGATGTGCAGGGTCTGCTTGATGTCGCCCAGACTGCTCACCAACGTGTTGCTGATCGAGGCGAGTTTGTCCGAGGTGGTGCCGATGGCCTCGCGGTTCTCGGTGGCAAAGCTTTGCACGTCACCGACCACGGAGTTGAGGTCCTCGACCGCCTGACCCACCTTGTCGGGGTTGTCGGCCAACAGCGAACTGACCGAGGCGAGGTTGCCGTTGAGTTGTTCGAGTGCACCGGAACTGTCGTGCAGCGCGGTCACCACGGTGGACAGGTTCTTGAAGGTGGTGAAGATGTCGTCGCTGTGGTCACCGAGCGTCGACAGCGTCTGGGACAGCTTGATGATGGTGTCGCGGATGGAACCGCCCTGCCCGCGCAGGTTGTCCGCGGCGGTGTTGATGAACGATCCCAGCGTGCTCACCCCGCCCGGTGTGGCGGGCTTGAGCAGATCGGTCAGTCGCTGCAGCTGATCGCGGAAGTCGTCCCATTCCACCGGAACCGCGGTGCGGTCCTGCGGAATGACTGCCCCGCCGGCCAGCTGGGGTCCCGAGGTGTAGGCCGGTGTCAGTTGGATCGCGCGGCCGGTCACCAGCTGCGGGGACAGGATCGCGGCGTTGACCGCGGCGGGGATGGGGACGGACTTGTCGATCGAGAAGGTGACCTTGGCCCGCTGGGGTTCGGGTTGGATCGTGTCGACCTGTCCGACCCGGACGCCCAGGACGCGGACGTCGTCACCGGGGAACAGACCGTTGCTGTTCTCGAAGTAGGCGACGATCACGTTCGTGTCGAGGTGGTTCTTGAACCGCACGGCCATGGTGATGCCGCCGGCGAGGACGACGACCAGGACCGCTGCCAGCACGCGTCGGCTGCGCCACCACGTCGTCATGGCTGACCTCCTGCGGGTGCGGTTGGGGGTGTCTCGCCGGGCGCGGGCACGTAGACCGGGGACGGGGTCGGTTCGGGCACCGAGGCGATGCCCGGCGGTGAGTCCGCGGGCGGTCCCGGTGGCGGACCTCCCGGTGGCGGCGCAGGCAGCGGCTCGCGGTACGGGTAGCAGCCGGTGGGGCCGGGCAGCGCCACGCCAGCCGGACCGCACCCCTGATCGCCCGGGTTGCCGGTGATGGCGTCGGGCAGGTGCAGCGCCGGTTCTCCGCCTTGGCCGGTGCGGGGGAACGGCACGGGCAACGGGGGCGTGCCGGGTTGCCCGGTCTGCGGATCGGTCAACTGGGACGGCACCTTGACGTTGGGATCCAGACCGAGATCGGAGAACGCGGCGTCGACGAACGGTTGGACGAACTGGCCCGGCAGCAGGTTGACCACGTAGGCCTTGAAGAACGGGCCGGAGGACACCGATTCACCCAGGGACATGGCGTAGGAGTTGAGCAGCTTGACCGCCTGGGCCAACCGGTCCTTGCGGTTGTCCACGATCGTCAGGACGCCGTTGAGTTTGTCCAGTGCCGGCTTGAGCTGTTGGCGGTTCTCCCCGATGAACGCCTTGAGTTGCTGGGTGACCGCGGAGATGTTGGCCCAGATGTGGTCAAGGGCATCGCTTTGCGTGCGCAACTGCGCCAGCAGCGCGTTGGTGTCCTCGACCAGGCGCACCACCTGGTCGCTGCGCTTGGCCAGCACGGCAGTCACCTTGGCTGCGTTGGACAGCAGGGTCCGCAGCTGCTCGTCGTGGGAGTTGATGGTTTGGGCGAACCGGGCGACACCTTCGACGGCGGACTTCAGATGCGGTGGGGTGTCGGCGAAGGTCTGCGCCAGTGTCGAAAGCGAATCGGAGAGTTGGTTGGTGTTCAGTCCGCTGATCGTGTTGGCCAGATCGCCCAGCGCGTCGGGTAGTTGATAGGGCGAGACGGTGCGTTCCAAGGGGATCGTGCCGTCGAGTTGGCCCGGCCCGTCGGGCGTGACGTTGAGGACCTTGGTGCCCAGCAGGCTCTTGGTCTTGATGGCGGCCTCGGTGCGCTGTCCCAGGTGAATGTCGTCGGCCACGGTGAATTCGACCAACACTCGCGCGCCGTCGAGGGCGATGCTGGACACCTTGCCCACCGGGTAACCCGATACCTCCACTCCGGCGCCGGTGAACAGACCACCGGCGTCGGCGAAGTAGGCCGAGTACTCCTTGGTCTGATTGAGGAACGGCAGCTTCTGGTATTGCAGGGCGGCGGTGACCAGGACCGCCACGATGGCGGCGCCGATGGCGCCGATGATCACCGGGTTGCGTTCGCTGAACGTCTTCACTTCGGCGTGCACCTTCCACTGTCCTGGCCCGCGACCTTGACGTACACCGGTTGGCCACCCTTGCCGTTGACCTTGAGCACGATGTCGCACAGGTAGAAGGAGAAGAAGTCGCCGTACATGCCTTGGCGCGCCAAGGCTTGGTACTTGTCGGGCAAGGTGTTGAGCAGGTTGTCGAGATAGTCGTGATCGGCGACGGCGATGCCTGCGGCGCGGTCGGTTTCGTGCACCACCTTCTGGAACGGTTGGCGAGTCTGGGCCAGCAGGTCGGCCAGGCTGCCCGCGGCGGCGTTGGTGTAGGCCACCGCGTTGCTGATGTCGGTCTTGCGGGCGGCGAGTCCGTTGACCAGATCCGACAGTGAGGTGACGGCTGTGTCGAAGCGGTCGCTCTGGTTGCCGATCGAGCCAAGGACGACGTTGAGGTTGTCGATGACCTGCCCGATGAGCTGGTCGCGGTTGGCCAATGAATTGGTGACGACGGCGGCCTGGTCGAGGAACGATCCGACCGTGCCACCCTGTCCCTGCAGCGCCGAGAGCAGTTGCCCGCTCAGTTGGTTGACCTGGTCGGGGTTCAGCGCCCGGAACAGGGGCCGGAACCCCCCGATGAGGGAGTCGAGGTCCAGCGCGGGTTGGGTGTGGTCGACCGGGATGGTCTGACCGGGTTGCAGTGTCCTGACCCCGCCGGCGCCCTCCTCCAGCGCCAGATAGCGTCCGCCGAAGAGGTTGTCGTAGCGGATGGCGGCGCGGGTGCCATCGGTCAGCACGACGGTGTCGTCGGTGGAGAAGCCGACTCCGACCGTGGCATCGGGGCGCACCGTGATGTCTCCAACCTTGCCGACCTCGACGCCTGCGATGCGCACCAGGTCGCCCGTCTTCAGTCCGGAGACGTTGCTGAAGTCGGCGGTGAAGGTCTTGTCCTGCCCGAAGCGGAACTGCGCGAAGACCGCCAGCAGCACGAAGGTACCGGTCACACAGATGACAAGGAACACGGCCAGACGCCACGCGGCGGCGGCGAAATTACCTCGCATGGGATGCCTCGGGTTTCCAATCGGTCACGGTCATGGGTGTGCATCGTCGGTGGGCGGCGGGAGTCCGGGGGCCGGCGGCGCGGAGGGCGCCGATTCCGGGGTCGGTGGTGGCGCGGCGTCGGGCTCCGCCACCGACGGTGCTGCGGGAGGATCGGCCGACGGAGCGGTCGCCGGCGGCACGGCGGCGCCCGCGTCAGCCAACGGGGCGGTCAGCGGGTTCGTCGGGGGCGCCGACGGTGCCGGGGGTACCCCGGGCCACAGCGGGACACCGCCGGGTCCATAGAGAGGGGCGCCGTAAGGCGGGGCCCCGGGATACGGGACCGGGCCGATCGCCGGACCAGGGAGGCATTGGCGGATCTTGGGCGGTTCGGGTGTGCCACGGGTCACCGGGAGCCAGTCGGCGTAGCAGGGGTGCCCGATGCCCGGATTGGGCCGGATGTCCACCCCGGTGCCCCAGCCGGTGTTGGTG
>NZ_JBOGDD010000429.1:0-2458 GCF_050701675.1 Mycobacterium sp.
CATCATCGGTGTGCTCCGCAACGGGCTCAACCTGCTCGGGGTGTCACCATTCGTTCAGCAGGTCGTCATCGGCTTGGTCATCGCCATCGCGGTGGGCTCCGACGTGCTCCGCCGGAGGAGCTCGTGATGGATCGGGGCGCTCAGCGCTGGTTCGCCGTCGTCGCGGCGTTGGTGTTGGTGCTGACGACCAGCGGATGCAGGGCGCTGCTGGACCATTCGGATGGACGGCCCACGATCGGTCTGGCGGTCGCCAATCAACAAGCGGACTTCTTCAACATGATCCGGCAGGCGGTACAGGCAGCCGCGGACAAGGACGGGTTCCGTGTCGTGGTCGCGGACGCGAAGGGTGACGGGGACACCCAGGTCAGCCAGATTCAGAACTTCATCACACAGGAGGTGGATGCCATCATCTACATCCCGGCCGGAGCGACCGCAGCCACCGTGCCGGTTCGTGACGCCAAAGCCGCAGGCATCCCCATCGTGGCCGTGGACCGCAACCCAGCGGGTGCCCCGGCCACCACGTTCATTGCCACCGACAGCGTGGCCGCGGCAAGGGATCTCGGCAACTACGTCATCAACGTCAGCAAGGGACGAGGCGTCGTTGGCACGGTACAGGGCCAGCTCGGCACCACGCCGGAGATGGCCCGTGACGAGGGCTTCACCGAGGCGTTGAAGACCGCGCCCGGGCTAACGGAGGCTGCGCGCCAAGCATCGCAGCAGTGGTCCCAAAGCGAGGGTTTCGACATCGCCACCGACATGCTCCAGGCCCACCCCGACATCACCGTCCTGTTCGGCCGGGCCGACGCGCTGGCCCTCGGGGCCGCCTCTGCCGCGCGCGCCGCCGACCGCACCGACATCACGGTCGTCGGGTTCGACGGCGACATCGCCGGCCTCGAGGCAGTCCGAGACGGCACGATCGCCGCCACCATCACCCAGCAGACCTATCGCATGGGGGCGCTCGCGGTCTCATCGGCGAAGGCCTTGATCGACGGGTCCGATGTACCTGCCGAACAGCTCCAGAAGGGACTGCTGACGACACGTGACAACGTCAGCCAGTTCCTTGCCAAGCATCCGTGACCGCCACGCCCGGCTGGAGAATGACATGACTGCACAACAGGACTCGATCCTCGTCGTCGAAGGCATCTCGAAGCACTATCCCGGCACCGTCGCACTCGCCGAGGTCGATCTGACGATCGAGCCCGGCGAGGTGGTGGCATTACTCGGCGAGAACGGGGCGGGCAAGTCGACCCTGGCGAGCATCGTTGCCGGATCGACGACTCCGAGCGCTGGGACCATGACGTGGTGCGGCGCGCCGTACGCTCCTGCCAGTCCTGGTGAGTCGATCGCCCTTGGCATCGGGATGATCCACCAGGAGATGCGGCTGCTGCCCGAACTCAGTGTTGCGGAGAACGTGATGGTTGGCCGTTGGTCGACCCGTAACGGCTTCGTCTCCCAGTCGGACATGGCCCGTGATGCCAAGCGCCACTTGGACCGACTCGGCTTCACCGGCCGGATGGATCAGCTGGTTCGGGACCTCAGCGTCGCAGGCCAGCAGCAGGTCGAGATAGCCAAGGCACTCGCCCTCGACGCGCGACTGCTCATTCTGGACGAACCGACGGCGGCTCTGGGCCGCGACGAGACCGATGCGCTGTTCGCCACGGTGCGCGCGCTGCGCGCCGACGGCGTCTCGTTCGTCTACGTCAGCCACCGGCTCTCCGAGATCGCGCAGATCGCCGACCGCATCGTCGTCCTGCGGGACGGGTGCAAGGTCAGCGAACATCCCAATGGACACGTCTCGCCGGATCAGTTGGTGCAGGAGATGGTGGGCCGTCCGATTCACCGGCTCTTCCCCGACATTGCGCCGCCGAGCAAGGAGGTGGTGCTCTCGGTGCGTGGCTTGTCCTCTGCCACTGGCAGGTTCGCCGACATCGACTTCGACGTGCATGCCGGCGAGATCTTCGGCATCGCCGGCATCGTGGGCGCAGGCCGGACCGAGGTGGTGCGGGCCATCGCCGGCGCCGACGCATACTCGGGCACCGTGAGCATGGACGGCAAGGCGTTGCGCGGTGGCCTCCGCGAGGCGATCCGCGCCGGGATCGCACTGGTGCCCGAGGACCGCAAGCAGCAGGGCCTCATCGTCGCCGAGACCATCGAGGACAACATCGCCCTGCCCAACCTGGATTCGCTACAGCACCGGGGCTGGGTCATGCCGAAGGCGGTGCGGTCGATGGGGATCGACGTATCCCGCAAGCTCGGTGTCAAGGGCCGCCCCAACAACGCCGTCGCGTCGCTGTCGGGTGGCAACCAGCAGAAGGTGGTGCTGGGAAAGTGGCTCGAACGCGGCCCCCGGGTGGTGATCCTGGATGAACCCACCCGTGGGATCGACGTCGGCGCGCGCTCGGCGATCTATCAGCTCATCGCCGAATTGACCACCGCCGGAACGGCGGTCGTGGTGGTG